>JANNQE010001303.1:0-14209 GCA_031441625.1 Planctomycetia bacterium | reverse complement strand
AGCAGTACACGTTCGACGGCAAGACCTACGCCGGGTACAAGGAGACGCCCGACTCGTGGGTCGAAGGGCAACCCAAGAAAGAGGTGAACTGGTACGCCGGCAAACAGTACGACGACGACATGGCGAACGCGAAGGCGGCGCTCAAGGACATCGCCAAGATCGTCCCCGGCTACAAGGACCAGGGGTACGAGGTCGCAGGGTTCGTGTACTGGCAGGGGCACAAGGACAGTGGCAACAAGGCGCACGCGAGCAAGTACGAAGAGAACCTGGAGCGGCTGGTTGAGAGTCTGCGGAAGGACTACGACGCGCCGAAGGCCAAGTTCGTGCTGGCCACCGGGTGCGGCAACCCCGGCACCGAGGGCACGGGCAAGCAGATCGCCGAGGCCCAACTGGCGATGAACGACGCCAAGAAGTACAAGAAGTTCGACGGCAACGTGAAGGCTCTCGACACCCGCGACCTGTGGCGGGAGGCGGACGTGTCTCCCAAGAACCAGGGCTACCACTACACCCGCAACGCCGAGACGTACCTGGAGACCGGCCTGCGATTGGGCTGGGCGATGGCCGACCTGCTGAAGGGCGACAAGAAATGACCCGCACGCTTCTCGTCTGCCTGCTGCTGCTGTCGAGCGTGTTGCCGACCCGCGCGGCCGAGCCGACCAAGCCGAACGTCGTCTACATCCTGGCCGACGACCTCGGGTACGGCGACGTGGGGTGCTACAACCCGGCGTCGAAGATCCCCACGCCGAACATCGACCGGCTGGCCAAAGAGGGTGTGCGGTTCACCGACGCGCACTCGCCGTCCGCGGTCTGCACGCCCACCCGGTACGCCCTGCTCACCGGCCGGTACGCCTGGCGAACGCGGTTGCAGCGGAACGTGATCGGCCCGTTCTCGCAACCGCTGATCGCGGAGAAGCAACTGACGGTTCCCGCCATGCTACGCGACCACGGGTACGCCACCGCGTGCGTCGGCAAGTGGCACCTCGGCTGGGGCTGGCCGAAGCCCGCCGACGACGGCAAGCGCGACTTCACCAAACCCATCCCCGACGGGCCGACGACCCGCGGGTTCGACTCGTACTTCGGCACCGACGTGCCGAACTACCCGCCGTACTGCTTCATCGACAACGACCGCACCGTCGGCATCCCCTCCGTCCCCGCGCCCGTCGGGAAGGAGTCGTTCAACATCGCCGGCCCGATGGTGCCCGACTGGAAGCTGGTGGACGTGCTGCCGGGGCTGGAGAAGCGGGCGGTCGAGGTCATCGGGAAGGCCGCGAAGGGCGGCAAGCCGTTCTTCCTGTACGTGCCGCTCACCTCGCCGCACTTCCCGGTCGTGCCGTCGGCCGACTTCAAGGGGAAGGGCAAGGTCGGCGAGTACGGCGACTTCGTGACGCAGACGGACGCCGTGGTGGGCAAGGTGCTCGACGCGCTGAAGGCGGGCGGCGTCGCGGACAACACGCTGGTCATCTTCACGAGCGACAACGGCCCGGAGGTGGCCGGCGAGGTGAAGCCCGGTGCGTACGACCGGCTGAAGGAGTTCGGGCACGCCAGCATGGGCGACCTCCGCGGGGTGAAGCGCGACGCCTGGGAGGGCGGGCACCGGGTGCCGTTCATCGCCCGCTGGCCTGGGAAGGTCGTGGCCGGCACCACCTGCGACGAGACCGTCTGCCACGTCGATCTGATGGCGACACTGGCCGCGGTTCTGGGCGTGAAGTTGCCCGCCGACGCCGGCGTGGATAGCGTGAACATTATGCCCGCGCTCCTCGGCGAGAAGCGGAAAGGCCCACTGCGAGAGGCGACGGTGCATCACAGTGGGCAGGGAAAGTTCGCCGTCCGACTGGGCGATTGGGTGCTCATCCTCGCCCCGACCGGTGACGACAACGGCAAGCAGGGCGAGCCGTTGTGGTTCCGGACGGATCGCGGGTACACGCCGCACTCCGAAGCCGGGGAACTGTTCAACCTGAAAGCGGACCCGACGCAGAAGGCGAACCTGTACGCCACCGAGACGGTGAAGGTGAAGGAACTGGCCGCCCTGATGGAGAAGTACGTGACTGACGGCCGCAGCACGCCTGGGCCGAAGCAGATGAACGACGTGGACATCACCTGGGACAAACGCGGCAAGTGACTCCCCCCGCCCGAACACCACACGAAGAGTCGACCCGATGACCCCCTCCCTCCTGATCGCCCTGGCCGCACTGTCGGCGGGTGCGGACTTCAAGCCGGACCAGAGCAAGCTGCCGGTGCCGCCGCCGAAGGGGGCGACCGCGCTCCTCGACGACAAGGGGACGCACTCGTTCCTGAGCATGGCGGGCGAGAAGATCGACTGGCCGCTCGAAGACGGCGCGCTCGTCTCGACCTCGAACAAGAAGAACCAGAACCACATCGTCTCGAAGCTGCACTTCAAGGACGCCGACCTCCACGTCGAGTTCATGCTGCCCGAGAAGGGGACGGCGAACAGCGGGGTGTACATCCACGGCAACTACGAGATCCAGATCCTGAACTCGGTCGGCAAGGAGAAGGTGACGCAGGACGACGCCGGCGCGGTGTACGGCTTCTCGGCCCCGCTCGAGAACGCCTGCAAGAAGCCGGGCGAGTGGCAGGTGTTCGACATCCGCTACCGCGCCCCGCGGCGGGACGACGCCGGAAAGATCACCGAGGACGGCACCGTCACGCTGTGGTTCAACGGGAAAAAGGTGCAGGAGGGGGCGAAGTTCGGCGAACCGAAGTCGACGTTCCACCCGTTCCGCTTCGGCAACACCCCATACCTGGACAAGATCAGTGCTCAACAGAAGAAGACGAGCATCGGCCCGGTGTTCCTGCAAGACCACGGCAACCCGGTGAAGTTCCGCAACGTGTGGGTGCTGCCGGCCGACAAGGATGCATTCACCTACGAGCCGGACAAGAAGTGAGCCGGCACCCGACCCTTTCCGAGGACCACATCATGAAGACGGTGACTCCGCTCGCTGCCGTCGTCGCGCTGTTGGTCGGCGCCGCGGTCGCACCGGCCGCCGACCGCCAGCCGAACTTCGTGTTCATCTACACCGACGACCACCGCTGGGACGCGATGGGCGTGGTGCAGAAGGAGCAGGACAAGCAGGCGCGGTTCCCGTGGTTCAAGTCGCCGAACATGGACCGGCTGGCGGCCGACGGGGTGCGGTTCCGCAACGCCTTCGTCAGCCTGTCGCTCTGCTCGCCCAGCCGCGCCGCGTTCCTGACGGGCCGGTACAACCACGCCAACGGCATCACGAACAACGGCACGCCGTTCCCGAAAGACGCCGTCACCCACGCCACCCTGTTGCGGGAGGCGGGGTACAAGACCGCGTACGTCGGCAAGTGGCACATGGGCAACCAGAAGGGCCAACGGCCGGGGTTCGACTACTCGGCCAGCATCGTCGGTCAGGGTCAGTACCAGAATTGCCCGTTCGAGATCGACGGCGTGCCGACCCCGAGCAAGGGGTGGGTGGACGACGTGAGCACCGACTACGCCATCAACTGGATCAAGGACCACCGCGACAAGCCGTTCTCACTGGTACTCGGGTTCAAGAGTCCGCACGGCCCGCGTGGCGGCAACAACCTGCCGGAGCGGCTGCGGAAGCTGTACGCCGACGAGACCAGCCGTCCCGCGCCGAACTGCGGGGTGCCGGCGATCTTCCACACGAAGGACGCCAAGACCGACAAGTTCCCGACCGGCCTCGCCGACAACGCGGTCCACCTGGACTACCTGCGGCACATCGCCGGGGTGGACGAGAACGTCGGCCGGCTGCTCGACGCGCTCGACGACCTGAAGCTGGCCGACGACACGGTGGTGGTGTACACGAGCGACAACGGCTACTACCTGGGCGAACACAACTCCGGCGACAAGCGGTCGCTGTACGACGAGTCGCTCCGCATCCCGATGCTCGTCCGCTACCCGCGGCTGTTCGGCAAGGGGAAGACGGTCGATGACATGGTGTTGAACATCGACCTGGCACCCACCTTCCTCGACCTCGCCGGGGTGAAGGTGCCCAAAGAGGTGCAGGGGGCGAGTTGGAAGGCCCTCTCCGCCGGCCGCAAGCCGGCCGACTGGCGGCAGGCGTTCTTCGCCGAGTACTACAAGGAACTCGGCGACGTGCCGACGTGCTACGCCGTCCGCACCACCACCCACAAGTTGGTCAAGTACCCCGGCCACCCGGAGTGGACCGAACTGTTCGACCTGACGGCCGACCCCTACGAGGTCAAGAACCTGGCCGCCGACGCGACACTTTCTGGGAAGCTCGAAGTTGAGTTGGCCAAGCTGATGAAGGCCACGAACTACACCGAGCCGAAGGGCACCAACAAGTAACTTGTCCGCGTGCGGATCGTCCGCCGCGATTCTGCACCCAACAGATGGAGTAAGGCGTGACGCGATTCCGGAACCGGCCACATTCGGCACTCGGCCTCTTGGCGGTTTGTCTCGTCGTGTGTGGCACCCTCCGCGCCGAGGACCCGCCCGCGGCAGACTCCCTCCTCACCGTCGGCCGGCTGTTCGGCACCGGCGAGTTCGCCACCGAGTCGCTCCCCGCCCGCCGGTGGAGCAAGAAGTCGTCCACATATTTCACCCTGGAGAAGGGTGAACTGGCTCGCCACGACCCGGCGACCGGCAAGAAGGAGATCGTGGTCCCGGCCAACGCCTTCATCCCCAAAGACGCCAAAGAGCCGCTGAAGGTGGAGGGCTACGAGTTCTCCGCCGACGAGTCCAAGCTGCTCGTCTTCACGAACAGCCAGCGGGTGTGGCGGCGGAACACCCGCGGCGACTACTGGGTGCTCGACGTGAAGGGGCAGACGCTCCGCAAGCTCGGCGGGGACGCCCCGGCGGCGTCGTTGATGTTCGCCACCTTCTCGCCGGACGGCACGCGGGTCGCCTTCGTCCGCGAGAACAACCTGTACGTGCAAAACCTGACGAGCCTCAAGGTGACCCAGTTGACCGCCGACGGTTCGAAGACGCTCATCAACGGCACGTCCGACTGGGTGAACGAAGAGGAACTCGACCTGCGGAACTGCTTCCGCTGGAGTCCGGACGGCAAGAGCGTGCTGTTCTGGCAGTTCGACACCTCCGGCGTGGCGGAGTTTCATCTGGTGGACAACGTCGTCAGCAAGTCGCCGAAAGTCACGTCGTTCGCGTACCCGAAGGTGGGCGAGAAGAACTCGGCCACGCGGCTCGGGGTAGTGCCCGCCGTCGGCGGGAAGGTGCAGTGGCTCGACCTGCCCGGCGACCCGCGGGAACATTACCTGCCGCACGCCGACTGGTCGCCCGACGGGAAGAGCGTGCTTGTGCAGCAGTTCAACCGCCTGCAAACGGAACTGAAAGTGTGGAGTGCCGACCCCACGACGGGCAAGGCGAAAGAGGTGTTCTCCGAGAACGATGCCGCGTGGCTGGAGAACGAGAACCCGTGGCGGTGGCTCGACGGCGGCAAGAGTTTCGTCTGGCTGAGCGAGCGGTCGGGGTGGCGGCACGCGTACCGCACATTCGCGGACGGCTCGCCGCCGCAGCCGATCACGAAGGGCGAGTTCGACGTCATGGCTGTCGGGGCGATCGATGAGGCGGGCGGGTGGCTGTACTACGCGGCCTCGCCGAAGAACGCGACGCAGAAGTACCTGTTCCGAGTGAAGCTCGACGGCAGCAAGACGGAGCAACTCTCCCCCGAGAAGCAGGCCGGCTGGCACGACTACGACATTTCGCCCGATGCGAAGTGGGCCGTTCACACGTGGTCGACCTTCACCACACCGCCGGTGACGGACCTGGTGCGGCTGAGCGACAACACCGCCGTCCGCACGCTGACCGACAACGCGAAACTCCGCGAGAAGCTGGCCGTACTGAAGCGGCCCGAGATCGAGTTCATGAAGGTGCCCGTCGGCGGCGGTGTCACACTCGACGGGTGGGGCATGAAGCCGGCGAAGGTGGAGCCGAACGCGAAACTGCCGCTGCTCATGCACGTGTACGGCGAGCCGCACGGCCAGACAGTCCGCGACGCGTGGCCCGGCACCAGCGGGCTGTGGCACTGGATGCTCGCCCAACAGGGGTTCGTGGTGGCCAGCGTGGACAACCGCGGCACCAACGTGCCGCGTGGCCGCGAGTGGCGGAAGTCGGTGCACCGCAAGATCGGCATCGTCGCCCCGACCGAACAAGCGGCGGCGGTGCGCGACCTGCTGAAGCGGTGGGCGTTCGTCGATCCCACTCGCGTCGGCTCGTGGGGGTGGAGCGGCGGCGGGAGCATGAGCCTGAACGCCATCTTCCGGCACGCGGACTTGTACCGCACCGCCATCGCCGTCGCTGCGGTGCCCGACCAGACGCTGTACGATTCGATCTACCAGGAGCGGTACATGGGCCTGCCGGCGGACAACGCGGCCGGCTACCGCGACGGCTCGCCGATCACCCACGCCGGCAAGTTGCGGGGCAACCTGCTGATCGTCCACGGGACGGGTGACGACAACTGCCACTACCAGGGCACCGAGCGGCTGATGGAGGAGTTGATCGCGAAGGGCAAGCGGTTCAGCGTGCTGCCGTACCCGAACCGCACCCACGCCATCAATGAGGGGCGGAACACCGACCAGCACCTGATGGAAGCGATGACGCGCTTCCTCCACGACAATCTGAAGTCTCCGCACGCCCCCGCCCCGGACCCCGTGTACGAGACGCGGACCGTCCGCGGGTGGACCGTTCACGTCAACCGCGTGCTGCTCGCCGCCGATGTCCGCCTGACCGCGAAGGCGCTGGATTTGCTGGACGCACAACTGGTCGACATCACGAAGGTGGTGCCGAAAGACGCCGTTGCGAAGCTCCAGAAGGTGCCGATTTACTTCAACCCGCAGTACACCAAAGCGGGAGCGGGCGCCGAGTACCACCCAGGTGCCGACTGGCTGCGTAAGAACGACCGTGACCCGGCCATGGTGCAAGCCGTGGAAGTCAGCAACGTCGCCACGTATCAGGCCGAAGTGAACCGCATGCCGTGGTTCATGCTGCACGAACTGGCCCACGCCTACCACGACCGCGAGCTGCCCAAGGGGTTCGCCAACCCGGACATCGCCAAGGCCTACGCACGGGCGAAGGAGTCGGGCAAGTACGACAAGGTGGAGCGGCACTTAGGCAACGGCCGGCCGAACACGGTCGAGAAGGCCTACGCAATGACGACCGCGATGGAGTACTTCGCCGAAGCAACGGAGGCGTTCTTCGGCCGCAACGACTTCTCCCCGTTCACCCGCGACGAGTTGAAGAAGCACGACCCGGACATGGCGGAACTGGTCGGCAAACTGTGGGGGGTGGAGAAGGTGGACGAGCCGAAGGCCGACCCGCCGGCCCTCGCGCAGCAACTTTTGAAGGAGTCGCCCGCGGAGTTGGCGAAAGCGGCCCGCGAGAAGGGCGACGCCGGCCGCGGGGCGGTGCTCTTCTTCCAGCCGTTCATGACGTGTGCGAAGTGCCACGACGCCGAGACCGGCACGCAACTCGGGCCGGACCTCGCCCAGGCTGGGAAAGAAGCCACCGCCGAGTACCTCGTCGAATCCGTGCTGTCGCCGTCGAAGGCGATCAAGAAGGGGTACGAGCCGCTGACGGTGAGCACCACCGACGGGCGGACGCTCACCGGGCTGCTCGCCGAAGAGATGAACGGGACGCTCACGCTCATCGACCCGGCCGGCGGCAGGCGAGTGAGCATCGCGGTGGCGGACATCGACAAGCGGACCGTCGGCACGCAGTCGCTCATGCCCGACGGCATGGTGAACATGCTGTCGGATCGCCAACAATTCCTCGACCTGACGAAGTACATGATCGAAGTGACCGAGGGCGGGCCGAAGCGGGCGAAGGAGCTACGGCCGGCGCAGGCGGTGTTCGTGCTGCCCGAGTACGAGAAGGACATCGACCACGCCGGCATGATCCGCGGGCTGGATCAGAAGGCGTTCCAGCGCGGTGAGGCGATTTACACCCGCGTGTGTGCCAACTGCCACGGCACGAAGGACCAAGCCGGCTCGCTACCCACGTCGCCGAAATTCGCCGCCCACACGTTCAAGAACGGCAGCGACCCGCACAGCCTCTACCGCACGCTCACGCACGGCTACAACCAGATGGCCCCGCAGACCTGGATGGTGCCGCGACAGAAGTACGACGTGGCCCACTACCTCCGCGAAACGTACCTCAAGTCGCACAACGCGACGCAGTACACGAAGGCCGACGAGAGTTACCTGGCGAAGCTGCCGAAGGGCACCGGCACCGGCCCGGCACCGGCGAGCGTGGACCCGTGGATGGCGATGGACTACGGGCCGAGCCTGATGAACACGTATGAAATCGCGGCCGGCAACATCGCGTACAAGGGCATCGCCGTCCGGCTCGACGCCGGGAGTGGCGGCGTGTCGCGCGGGAAGAGTTGGGCGGTGTTCGATCACGACACCATGCGGCTGGCTGCCGCGTGGACGGGCGACGGGTTCATCGACTGGAAGGGCATCCACTTCAACGGCCAGCACCAGGTTCACCCGAAGCTGGTGGGCGAGCGGCACGTCGAGAACTCGGTCGGACCGGGGTGGGCCGACCCCGAAACTGGCAGCTTCAAAGACCCGCGACCGCTCGGCCGCGACAAGCGGCCTTACGGCCCGCTGCCCCGCGCGTGGGCACAGTTCAAGGGCACCTACGCCTACGGCGACCAGACGGTGATCGCGTACACCGTCGGCGACGCGAGCGTCCTCGAACTGGAAGGTGCGGAAACTGGCAACGTGTTCACCCGCACGCTGGAAGTCGGCAAGTCGTCCAAAGTTCTGCTCTGCCGCATCGCCCCGGACGCGGTGGCGGTCGCGGTCGTCGGTGACATCAAGGTGTCAGTGTCGAAGCGCGACGGCTTCCACGTGCTGACGATTCCCGCCGCCGCCACGCCGACGCGGGTGAAAGTGCTCATGGCGAAGGCGTCCACCGACCTCGCCGCATTCGTCAAAACCACCCCCGCGCCGAAGCCGCTCAAACCGCTCACCGAGGGCGGGCCGAAGCGGTGGCCGGACGTGCTGAAGACGACCGTGACGCAGGGCAAAAACGACGGGCCGTTCGCCGTGGACACGCTCGGCACGCCCGACCGCAACCCGTGGAACGCCCTGCTCCGCCTGACCGGGTTCGACTTCCTGCCCGACGGCAAGCGGATGGCGGTCTGTACCTGGGACGGCGACGTGTGGCTGGTGTCCCCGGTCGGCGGGGGTGAAACGCTGTCGTGGCAACGCATCGCGTCCGGGCTGTTCCAGCCGCTCGGGCTGAAGGTCCGCGACGGGAGTATCTTCGTCTGCTGCCGCGACCAGATCGTGAAACTGCACGACCTGAACGCCGACGGCGAGACCGACTTCTACGAGTGCTTCAACAACGACCACCAGGTGACGGAGCACTTCCACGAGTTCGCCATGGGGTTGCAGACCGACGCGGACGGCAACTTCTACTATGCCAAGAGCGGCCGGCACGCACTGCCCGCCCTCGTGCCGCACCACGGCACGCTGCTGAAGGTGAGTAAAGACGGCAAGACGACGGAGATCCTGGCGACTGGCTTCCGCGCCGCGAACGGCGTGTGCCTGAACCCCGACGGCACCTTCTTCGTGACCGATCAAGAAGGGTTCTGGACGCCAAAGAACCGCATCAACAAGGTGGAGGCGGGCGGGTTCTACGGCAACCTGTTCGGGTTCACCGACATCACCGACACGGCGGATTCGGCGATGAAACAACCGCTCTGCTGGATCACCAACGAGTTCGACCGCTCGCCGGCGGAGTTGATTTGGGTGCCGGAGAAGACGTGGGGTCCGCTCGCCGGGAGTTTGCTGAACACCAGCTACGGCATGGGCAAGATCTACGTGGTGCCGCACGAGACGGTGAACGGCCAGTCGCAGGGCGGCATGTGTGCCCTGCCGCTTCCGAAGTTCCCCACCGGCGTCATGCGGCCGCGATTCCACCCGACCGACGGCAGCCTGCTCGTGTGCGGCATGTACGCTTGGGCCGGCAACGTGACCGCGCCCGGCGGGTTCTACCGCGTGCGGTACACCGGCAAGCCGGCCGACCTGCCCGTCGGGCTGAAGGCGAAGGCCGGCGGGGTGGAACTAACGTTCACCGACGCCATGGATGTGAAAGCCGTGGACGCGAAGAACTTCGACGTGAAGGTGTGGGGGCTGAACCGGACGAAGAATTACGGCTCGAAGCACGTCGACGAGAAGCCGCTGGCGGTGGCGAAGGCGACCGTCAGTGGCGACGGCAAGACGGTGCGGCTCGACCTGCCCGACCTCGCCCCGACGTGGTGCATGGAGGTCAAGTACCGGCTGAAAGGCACCGACGGCCGGGCGGTTTCGGGCACCATCCATAACACGATTCACACCCTCGGGAAGTGACCCGCGGGCGCGGCGACTGTCGGCTTTGCGACGGAATGGCTGAGATCGAATTGCAATGACGCCTTCCTGTCGCCGGCCTCTGTGAGGCCGGTCGAACGGGGTCACAGAACCCGGCGACAGCAACAGATCACCGCAACATGGTGTGATGCGGAACCATTCCGGTGCGAATTGCGTCGGACTTCTTGAATCCGCCCCCGCCGACTGCTACACTCCTACTGAGACTGAATCTCAGCACCCCGCCGCCGGTCCCACCTCCATGCTCATCCCACTCGACATGCTGAAGCCCGGTGAACGGGCCGAAGTGGTAGAAGTGTCCGGCGACGCCGCCTGGGTGTGCCGGCTGGCCGAGATGGGTCTGCGGGCGGGCTGCCAGCTCACCGTCCTGCAACCCGGCTCGACGTGCCTGCTGAAAGTGGCCGACTGCCGGCTCTGCCTGCGGGCCGGCGAGGCGACACAAATTCTGGTCACGCCGGTGACGGCGTGATGACCCTGGCCGACATGTCCGCCGGCGACCGCGGGCGGGTGGAGCAGATCAGTGGCGACCCGGCGGTCGTCCAGCGGCTGTACGAACTCGGCCTGCTCGAAGGGGAAGAGTTCGACTTCCTCGGCTTCGCCCCGCTCGGCGACCCGCTCGAAATTCGTGTCGGCAACACCCGCCTCAGCCTCCGCCTCACCGACGCCGCCGGGGTGGTGGTGACCAAATTGTAGCCGGGAGCGCGGGCGTCCCGCCCGCTGGACCCGATGCGGGCGTCCCGCCCGCGCTCCCGGAAATCACAATGACCCCCCGCCCGCTCACCATTGCTCTGGTCGGCAACCCGAACACCGGGAAATCGACCTTGTTTAATGCCCTTTCCGGGCTGCGGCAGCACGTCGGCAACTACCCCGGTGTGACGGTCGAGATGAAGAAGGGGCACTTCACCCACGCCGAACGGCGATTCGATCTCATCGACCTGCCCGGCACGTACAGCCTCGCCGCCCGTAGCCCGGACGAACTCGTCGCGGTCGATCTGCTCCTCGGTCGGCGTCCGGAAGAGCCGCCGCCGGACGTGATCCTGAGCATCGTCGATGCCAGCAACCTCGACCGCCATTTGTACCTGACGACGCAGGTGATGGAACTGGGCGTGCCGGTGGTGCTGGCCGTCAACATGATCGACGTGGCGGCGGCGCAGGGCGTGACGGTGGACGTGGCGAAACTGGCCGCCGCGACGGGGCTGACGGTGGTGCCGGTGCAGGCCAACAAGGGCACGGGGTTGACCGAACTGAAAGACGCGCTGCTGAAGGCCGCCGACGGGCACCACGCCCCGACCCCCCCTGCCCTCCCGCCGCCGCTCCTCAGTGAAGCCGAAGCAATCTTCACCGGGTTGACCGGACAGGTGCCACTGTTCCTCGTCCGCCGGCTGCTGCTCGACGTGAACGGGGCGACGGAAAACTGGTTCGTGGGCGCGCACGGCGAGGCGCTCCGCACGCGTGTGGTCGACGCGCGCAAGCGGATGGCCGACGCCGGTGCCGCGGTGCCGGGGTGTGAGGCGAAGGCCCGGTACGGGTACATCCGCACCGTGACGGCCGCGGCGGTGACGAAGCCGGCCGTGCGGGTGAAGAGCGCGAGCGACGGCATCGACCGCGTGCTGACGCACAGGATTTGGGGCACGCTCGCCTTCTTCGCCGTCATGTTCCTCATGTTCTGGAGCATCTTCACCGCCGCCAAACCGCTCATGGACCTCATCGACGGCGGGTTCTCGGCCGCGGGCAAAGGGGTCGAAGGGGCGATGCCGCCCGGCCCGCTGCGGTCGCTGCTGGTCGATGGCGTGATCGCCGGCGTCGGCGGGGTGCTGGTGTTCCTGCCGCAGATTCTGATCCTGTTCGCGTTCATCGCCGTCCTCGAAGACTGCGGGTACATGGCCCGCGCCGCCTTCCTCATGGACCGCCTGATGAGCCGGTGCGGGATGAGCGGCAAGTCGTTCATCCCGCTGCTCAGCAGTGTGGCGTGCGCCGTGCCGGGGGTGATGGCCACGCGGGTGATCGAGAACCGCTCCGACCGCCTGGCCACCATTCTTGTGGCCCCGCTCATGTCGTGCTCGGCCCGCATCCCCGTCTACTCGCTCATGATCTCGCTGTTCCTGCCGGACGAGTCGTCCTTCGCCCAGGCCGGCGTCATGTTCGCCATGTACATGATCGGGTTCGTGCTGGCCCCGGTGGTGGCGTGGGTGCTCCGCAAGACGCTGCTGAAGGGCGACCCCAGCCTGTTCGTGATGGAACTGCCGACGTACAAGGTGCCGTCGCTCAAGACCGTCGCCCTCCGCGTGTTCGACGCCGGCTGGCAGTTCCTCAAGCGGGCCGGCACGGTCATCTTCGCCAGCATGGTCGTGATTTGGGCACTGCAATACTTCCCGAACACGACCGGCACGGGCGAGAGTTACGAAGGGCTGGTGGCGAAGGCGGAGGAGGGCGACGACGCGGCGGAGGTGAAGCGGCTGAAGGCGGAGTGGCAGGAGAACAGCGCGCTCGGCCGCACCGGGCACGCCCTCGAACCGGTGTTCGCCCCGCTCGGCTGGGACTGGAAGATCGGCATGGCCACGCTCGCCAGCTTCCCCGCCCGCGAGGTGATCGTCGGCACCCTGCGGATCCTGTACCAGGCCGACGACGCCGAGGACGGTAAGCCCGACCCGCTCGGCGTGGAGATCGGCAAGCAGTTGGACGAAGACGCCGAGCGGAAGAAGTACCGCGTGCCCATCGCCCTGTCGGTGATGGTCTTCTTCGCCTTGTGCGCGCAGTGCGCGAGCACACTGGCCGTCATCCGCCGCGAGACGCGGAGCTGGCGGTGGCCGCTGTTCAGCTTCACCTACATGACAGTGCTGGCGTACCTCGGGGCGCTGGTCACGTATCAGGTGGGCAAGCTCATCGTGGGGGCGATGTCATGACCCCGGACCTGTGGGCGGTGGGCGGCATCATCGCGGCGGCGGTGGCGTACCTGACGTGGACGGCGTGGCGCACGGTGGCGGGCACACGCAAAGGGTGCGGGTCCGGGTGTGGGAAGTGTGTTACGCCGGTGGAGCCGACGAAGACCGGCCGGCGGGCGCTGCCGATGGCCGGGTGAGCAGGTGGCACAGGCATTCCTGCCTGTGAGATGCGTCCCCACAGGCAGGAATGCCTGTGCCACCAGAGATCGGGCTCGCCCGCCCTACAAGAACTCTTCACACCCCGCACCCTTGCCCGGCGGGGACGTGTACCTATCGTCAGAAGCGGCGGGCGGGATCGCCCCCAGGCGCACGTCTCTTCAACCAGGAAGGCAAGTCATGACACGGTTCAACGGGCTGATCGCGGCGGCGGTGCTGGTGGTGGTGGCCGGCGGGGTGATGGCGGAAGACAAGAAGGAACCCGCCAAGGCGGAGCCGGCCAAGTTCGATGCCGCCAAGCTGGAAGGCAAGTGGATGGTGACGGAGATGACCAAGTACGGCGAGAAGGTGGACACGAAGGACATGAAGGAGCCGGCGGTGTTCACCAAGGACACCATTTCGGTCAAATCGTCGCTCGGCGAGTTCGCGTTCAAGTACACCGTCGACGCCAAGGCCGACCCGGTGGCCGTCGACATGGAGATCACCGCCCCCGAGGGGTTCAAGGGCGGCAAGGCGAAGGGCATCATCAAGCTGGACGGGGACAAGCTGATGCTCACCTACGACACCGACCCGGAGTCGAAGGCCCGCCCGGCCAAGTTCGAGAGCAAGAAGGACTCGAAGGTGCTCAGCTACGTGCTCACCCGCGCGAAGGAAGAGAAGAAAGAAGAGAAGAAGGACAAGTAAGCTCGGGCGTCACCCTCCAATAGAACCGCGACCGGCAGGGAGCGGGTGCCGGCCACTTCTGTGAGAGG
>JANNQE010001302.1:0-9194 GCA_031441625.1 Planctomycetia bacterium | reverse complement strand
GTCGGCGACCCGGCCACCCCGGACGACGCGGCCATGCGGGAGAAGTGGGAGGCGTTCGTGCTGCTCCGCCTGACGGAGGCGACCGGCTTCACGCTCGGAGAGTCGGCCGCGTTCGCCGGCGGCTACCCGAAGGGGTCGAAGCTGAACGAGGCGACGGCGTGGGTGCTGTACGGCGAGTCGGCGAAGGCGGGTCACGTTACGGCCAAGTGGAACGGCACCGAGGGCGAGTACACTCTCACTCCGCTCGGGTTGCGGTATCTGGCCGGGTTGTCGTTCGACGGGTTGGACAAGCTGGAAGTCAAAGGGAAGGCGTTGACGGCGCTGCTGGCCGCCGCCCGCGGCGGGCCGACCACCTCGCCGCCGGCCGGGACGCCCCCCGCCGACTTGGAAGCCGCGGTGATGGACATCTTCCACCGCCTGCTCCGCGAGCGGCACGCGAACCTCCGCATGGTGCCCATTCACGAGGTGCGTGCCGAAGTGCGGGCCAAGTTCGGGGAGAAGGCGGCATCCCGCGAGGTGTTCAACGAATTGGTCCTCGACATGCGGCGTGCGAAGAAAGTGCGGCTGGTGTCGATCGACGACCGTAGCCGGGCGACCGAGCAACAACTTCAGGACTCGGTGTTTGCGGTGGGAGAAACGTTCTTCTACCTGGAGGCCGCTCATGCTACGTCTTCAAGTGGATGACCCTTTCGTCACCGACCGGCTGAATGACGTCAGCGATTTCCGACCCGAGTGGGATGTGCCCTCGTTGGGCCGGGCGTTCACGGAGGCCTTCTTGGCGGCGGTGAACGCGGTCCGGGCCGCCCCGGAGCCATCGCCCGACCGGAAGGTTCACGCTTTCCTCGGCCCAGCCGGGTACGGGAAGACGCACCTGATCGGGCGGATCAATCACGCCCAGAAGGAGCGGGTGTACTTCGCCTTCATCCAGTCACTGAGCGGGAACCAGTCCGGCGCGGAGTTGGAATCGACCCTCCGGTGGCGACTGGTGGAATCGCTTCTGTACTCGGCAGGCGATTTCGCACCCCTCCGCCGACAATTGGCCAAGCTGTTCGCCCCGTCGTTCGCCGCGTACTTCGCCAAACTACCCACCGCTTGGCGAGAGAAGGCGGGGGACGTGCGGGCGCGGCTGGCGGATGACCCGTTGACCGTGCTAGAGTTGCTCGGCCAAGTGGACGGCCTGGGTCCATACCTGCTGCTGGCTGACGCCCTACGCACACGCCTGCCTCAGTGCTCGGGGCCGGTGCTCCGGGCGCTGGTGCTGGCCGCGTCCCCGGCGGCCGACGACGCCCGCTGGTGGCTGCGGGGCGAGGCGGATCAGGTGCCCGAAGTCCGCCTGTTCGCCTTGAACCTCGTTGACCGCGACAAGCGCCCCCTTCCTTCGCCCCCCCTCATTGAAGTCCTCCGCGCCGTCGCCTCAGTACTCCGGCTGACGAAGACACCCCTGGTCGTCTGCTTCGACCAGTTGGAAGACCTGTTTACGCACGACCGGACCGGGTTCACCGCTCTGACCGGGCACCTGATGAGCTGGCTACAAACGGTTCCGAACCTGCTCATCGGGATCGGCTGTTTGAAGGCGACTTGGGGGGCCGTGCGGACACAAGCGGCGTTTCAATCCTTCTTCGACCGAGTCACCGATCACGACCTGTCTGCGTTGTCCAGCAGCGAAGCCGTCGAACTCGTCTGCCGCCGCATGAAGACCTGGACCGGACATGACCCGAAGAAGGGCGACGGCTGGCCGTTCGACCTCGATTCCCTCCGCACATACGTCGATCAGAACCAGCCCGGTCCGCGGTACTTCATTAAGGCGGTGTGCGCGGGGGCGTTCGCTGACTGGTTCGACCGCAAGCGAGAGGGGCTGATTCGCCTTGGGAAAGCAGAAGTCGTGGCGGCTTCGCAAGAGGAGTTATTCAAACAGGAGTGGGCGAAGGAATTGGAGAAGGTGAAGGTTGGGAAGAAGGCCATCGACCTGGAAGACACCGAACTCTGGGACGGGGTGTTGGAAGCCCTTCGCATCGCCGAGCATGCCAAGTATCCGGCCGGTGGACCGGACGTCCAGAAAGTTCACCCTCAACCGTTATCGGCCACGTCGAGCGACCGCCGGTTGAGCACTCGGCTGGAGTTCGCCGGCGGCAAGTGCGTCATCGTGGCGGTCAACAAGAAGGACAGCGGGAACCCCTTCGGCTACTGGGCTGCCGCCCTGGGGGAAGCACTCGCCGGTAAGGTCATCGGGGCGGTGGTCATCTGGCCGCGGGCTCACCTGTCGGTGGGTGCCTCAAGTGTCCGCTACAAGAACTACATGCAGCGGGTGGCGGCAGGGAAGATCCGTCCCTTTCCGCTGGATCTCGAAGAAAGCACATTCCACCAGCTCGAAACCCTGCGGCGGATCGTGCTCGCCGCGAAGACCGGGAACCTGCTGCTCGGCAGCGAGACCATCGACGAGAAGCGGTGCCGCGAGTTGATCGTGCAAACCGGATTGCTCGCCAACCTGAAGCTGTTCGACTTCGTATTCAAGGACTGGCCTGGGTTGCAGATCGCCCCGCCGGTTCCGCCCGTCGCCCCGCCTGTCGTCGCACCCGTCCCGCCTCCGCCGCCGGTCATGGTGTCGCCGACCAAGGGCACCACGCCGACACTCTTCCCCGACCCGCCGCCGGTCGCGCCGCCCGTGCCCGTCGCCCCGCCGCCGGCCGCCCCCGCCGAACCGGCGCTACCCGAATGGGTGGACACGATGCTGAAGAAGGCCACCGACTACCTGAAGAAGAAGGGTCAGCCAGTCCACCCCGCCGGTGCCATCATGGGCCCGACGTTCGTGCGGCTGAAGGTGGAGCCGCGGGGCGACACCGACTTCAGCAAAGTGAAGCGGGAGGCGGAGAACCTGAAGGTGAACCTGTCCCTGGAGCAGGAGCCGCTCATTCTCAGTCAGCCGGGGTACATCAGCATCGACGTGCAGCGGCCCGACCGCCAGACGGTGTTACTGCCGCCGCTGTTGGCGAACGCCCCGGACAAGTTCAACGGCGAACCCGCCTTCCCGGTCGGCGTGGGGGTGGCGAACAACGCCGAGTGGCTGAACCTGAGCGAGCCGGAGGGGTGCCACCTGCTGGTGGCCGGCACAACCGGGTCCGGGAAGAGCGAGTTCCTGAAGGCGGTGCTGGCGGCGCTCGCCGCCCGGATGACGCCCGAGCAGGTGAAGTTCCGGCTGATCGACCCGAAGCGGGTGACGTTCAACGTGCCCGACGATTGCCCGTACCTGGGCGGGCCGGTGGTGTACGACGGCGAGGAGGCGTTGCCGGTGTTGGAGGGGTGCGTGCAGGAGATGGAGCGGCGGTACAAACTGCTGCAACAGCGGGGGGTGGACCACGTCCGCAAGCTGACCGGGGCGGACGCCGTGCCGCGGTGGGTGGTGGCGATGGACGAGTTCGCCGACCTGATGACCGACAAGAGCACGAAGAAGGAGTTGGAGCCGCTGCTCAAGCGGCTGGGGGCGAAGGCGCGGGCGGCGGGCATCCACCTGATCCTCGGCACCCAGCGTCCGGACGCGAGCGTGGTGACGCCGGTGCTGCGGGCCAACCTGCCGGGCAAGATCGGGCTGATGGTGGGCAGCGAGCGGGAGTCGAAACTGTTCCTGGACGAACCCGACGCCGCCTACCTGTTCGGCAAGGGCGATCTGGTGTGGAAGCGGGGCGGCGGGCTGGTGCGGCTTCAAAGCCCGTTCGTGCCGCAGGCGGAGTTCCTGCGACTGCTGCGGGCGGGTTAAGTGTGGGTGCGTTCGAGGTACTCGCGGGCGATGCCGGCCACGTCGAAGCACCCCTCGGGCACATCCCACTCGCCGGGGCCGGGCGGCGGCTCATCGCGGTCCATGTCGTCGTACAGTTCGCACGCCGACGGGTAGCGGTTCTTCGGCGACGCCAGGCACTTGCCGATGAGTTTGATGCTCCGCGAGTCGGCCCCGGCCAGGGAGAGTTCTTCGGCGAAGTCGTACGACGGGCGGGTGAGGTGGCCCGTGAGCACCTGGAACCAGACGACCCCGAGTGCGAACACGTCGTCCTGGGGGAACTCCCGCTGCTTGAATGGGTTGGCCGCCTCAGGCGGCAGGTACATGCTGGTGCCGACCAGCACCGCCTGCGAGCGGTACGACGACTTCTGTTCGGCCGGGGTGGATACCCTCCCGAGGCCGAAGTCGGCGACCTTCGGGGTCACGTCACCGGACTTGCCGGTGAGCAAGATGTTGGCCGGCTTCAGGTCGCGGTGGTGGATGCCGTGCTTGTGGGCGTCACTCACCCCACGGACGATGCCCTTCATCAACTCGGTAATGCCGATCTTCGCACGGCGATCGACTGGGGTCAGAATCCAGTCTTCGAGTGTGCCGAGGGTGGCGAACCCGAGGACGAGGTGGGGGTACGGTTTCCCGTCGATCTCGACGTCCTGGTAGTCGATCACGTTCGGGCAGTCCAGCAGTTGTTCCTTGACGGCGAACAGCACCTCCGCCTCTCGTTCGAGGACCGCCCGCGCCCCGTCCTGGGTGAAGAACTTGTACACCCGCGGGGTCGGGTAGAGTGGCTTCTGCGCCTTCCACACCTCGCCGAACCCGCCCATGCCGAGGAAGGTGGTCAGTTTCCAACTGCCCATCAACGTCCCCGCGGTCAACTTCGGCTGGATGCCTGCCAGGAGTTGTTCGATGAGCCTTTCGGCCGACAGGTAGTTGCTCAACTTGGTGCCGTGGGTGGAGTGGAACCGCGCCCCGGAGACGAGTTTCTTGAGCAGGACGGTCAGTTCATTCCGCTGCGCGTCGGTGAACCCTTCGGGCGTCTGCCACTTGGCCATCGCCTGTTCGACGTCCTTCTCGGTGGCCAACCCGAGCAGGTGGACGAACTGCATCACCCTGCCCGGATCGACCGGGGCGAGTTCGAGGTCGATCACCTCGCCCTCAGCGGATTTCCTCTTGGCCCAGTCACGGATGACTCTCTCCACCGTCGGGTAAACTCCGACGACCCCCCTCACCACTCCGAAACCGGCTCCGACGGCGCTCAGGATTTGAACGAGCAGTTCCACTGGCATCGGGTGCCTCCCGGCGGGGAGAATGGGATCGGTGTCAAAGTACGTCGACTGCCCGGAGCGGCGAGTGAAGGTGGAGCAAGCGGGGAGGAACAAGGGCAGAGTTCACAAGCCGCCGGACCATTCCGGCCGTCGACCCGGTGGCGGTCGGCACCGTCGGTGGCCGACCCAATCAGTGTGTCGGAGCCGCAGTGGTACCCCGTCGCGAGGCACACATCGACGGAGGCGTTCACTCGGCCCCGCCCGATCCTGATCCTCACCGCTCGTTCGGCCCCGGGGTGTCCACAATCTCCGGTTGCGGCGCCCTTCACCCCGGATGAGAATCGGTCGGCCCTTCGACCCCTCGGGAACAGCGCCATGGCCACCCGGTTCGACACCACCGGTCTGCCCCTACCCGGCTGGGCCGACCCGGACTCGCTCGACTACGATCCCCTGCTCAGTTTGAACTGGCCGGGGGGTGACACCGCCGACAGCACCCCGCCGCCCGCCCGCGTCGCCTGGGAGGTGGCGGCTGCGCGCGTGCTGGCCGCCGTCGCCGACGCGGTGGCCACCGCCCGCCCGCAGTTCGTGCCCACACCCGCCCTCGCCCTCCGGCTGGGCGTCTCCGTCGGCACGGTCCGACGAATGATCCGCGACGGGCGGGTGCGGGCGGTCAAGCGGGGCACCAGCACGCAGGCGAGACTTTATATCCCGATCGAAGAGGTCGAGCGGCTGACCTGTACCCCGGCTCAAGGTGCCTTGTGACGCGGCCCTACGCGTTCCATGTGGAGGTGTACCTCGCCCCATTGCCTGACTGGCGGTGGCGGCGGGCGGAGGAACTCGTCGCCGGCGACCCGCACGCCGGACGGTACGTCGACGACGTGATCACCTTGAGTGCGGTTCGATTCCTGAAGGGCGACCCCGACCCGGCCCTGGCCGACGTGCGGGACGCGGCGGTGGTGTACAGAACTGGCGGACTCCGGCGGGCGGTGGTCGAGGCATTCCTGCTGACCGACCTGAGCGAGCAGGAGATCGGCGAGCGGACCGGGCTGAGCGGGGCGGTGGTGATCGCGTACTCCGAGTTGTTCTTCGCCGTCCGGGGTGACGACCCGCTGTCCCGGTTCCACCGGGCCGACGCCGTCCAACCCGGCGACCGATTGAGATCGGCGGCGGTGCAGTGGGGGCCGCGGGGGGTGGAGGCGGAGGCCGCGTGGCAAGCCGGCGGGTTCGGGCTGTCACCCGAGTTGAGGGAGGCGTTCGAGCGGCGGGATCTGCTCGACCGGCTGGCCGACGGCAGCCCGCGGGCGTTCTTGCGGGCGGTGAACCGGGTTCGAGCGATCGGCGCCGGGTTGCGGCCGGGGGTGATGCATCGGTCGGGGTGAGTGCGTCGAGTGTCGATGTGACGGTTGCCGAGTTGACCGTTCTTGAACGGGGCCGGGCGGGCGAGAGCGGTGGACAGCGGGCGGTGGGGGGCGACCCACGCGGTGTCGCACATTCCAGTGGAACACCGGGGGTGACGCCATGCCGTGGGAGTTGCGGGGCAAGAACCGGTACTTCTACCAGCCCGTCCGGGTGCGCGGAAAACCCCGCCGCGTCTACTGGGGGGCGGGCGACGCCGGCCGCCTGCACGAGCTGCTCGGCGTTCACGATCGCCGCCTCCGAGCGAAACGGTTGGCGGGAGCGCGGGCCCGGGCGGCAACCGCCGCGGCCCTGCAAAGGGACACGCGGGCGGCGGTCTCGTGGGTTCGAGAACTGGTGCGGGCGACCCGGCTGGTGGGCGGGGAGTATCAGCACCGCGGGCAGTGGCGGTGGCGGGCCGGTCGTCGGCACGGCCGCCTTGACCTGTGCGGGCGAGTGCCGGTGAAGCTCAAACCACCCGTCCGGTCGTCCGGGTTCATACCGCCCAGTCCGTTCGTCCCGGAGATCGCCATGACGCCAGTACCTCCCAGTCTGAATCCCATAACGGCCGACTTGGGCCGGCTGCTGACCGAACTCAACGACCGGGCGAACCGCGGCGACCGCTCGGCCCTGGCCGAGTTGGAAGAACTTCTCGACCGCCACCCGCTGGTGTGGCAGACGGCCGCCCGCCTGGCCGCCGACACGGCCGCCGGGTGGGCGCGGCTGCTCGGGGACGGGGGGCCGGTGACCAAGGCGTGCCTGCGACGTGAGGTGTTGGCGTGGAAAGCAGGGTTGGCCGGTCCGGAGGCGACCCCGCTGGTGACGGCAGCCGTGGACGCGGCCGGGGTGGCGTGGTTGTCGCAGCGTTTCGCCGAGCGGGAGGCGTTCCGCGCCGGCGACAAGAAGCGGGCTGCGGCAGTGCGGCAGTTGTCGGCTGCCGACCGGCAGGTGCAGGAGGCGCTCAAGCTGGTGATGGTGGCGCGGGCCGCAGCCGATGTGACCGTGAACCGAGCCGAGGACGAGAACAAAGTCGCCGGGGGACCGCGGCTGTTCGGCGGAACAGCGTGAGGCCCCCCCCAGTGTTGGCGAACGCTTTGCGGTCGCTACCACGGTTGCAGGCGGAGTCGGGACGTGTTCCCATTCCACCAATTCTCCCGCCCGCGGTTCGTTCATGCCCGTCTACTACGCCTCCTCCGCCCCCGGCGAGACGACGCCTTCCGAACGCTGGCAGGTACTCCGCTGCCATCTGAAGCAAGTGGCACAGCAGGCGAGACAACCGGCCGAACGCACCGGCGGACCCGACCTTCCCGCCGCCGCCGAAGCCGCCGGCTGGCTGGACGACGTGGGCAAGTACCAGAGCGAGTTCCATGAGTTCGTCTGCGACCGCCCGCCGATGGGTTCGAAGCAGATGATCAGTCACGTTGTTCAGAGTCGTGGAGGGCCAATCTCACAGGCCAAATGCGTAGCACAGTTGACTCCGGTGATGAGGGACACTCGGCATCCTCTGTGGGGGCTGTAGCCGGTCAGCCCTACCCGAATACTCTGACCATAGCCATGCCCTCATTTGCACGCGGGCCGGCGGCCATGACTGCGGCCGTTCGAGGAAATTCCCACCATACAAACGGCCGCTTTTCATGACCATTCCCTCACCCGGCCAAGTCGTCCGCGTACGTCAACGGAGATACCTGGTCGAGGAAGTGAGAGTTGGCACGGCCGCCGACGCCACCCTTGTTCGACTCGCCTGCCTGGACGACGACGCACAGGGCCAACCCCTCGACGCCCTTTGGGAACTCGAGCCAGACGCCGAGGTGCTGACCAGTGCCGGTTGGAATCACCTCGCTGATCGTGGGTTCGACCCGCCCCGCCGGTTCTCCGCCTACCTGCACACGCTCCGCTGGAACTGCGTCACGGCCACCGATCCGAAACTGTTCCAGGCCCCGTTCCGGGCCGGCATCCAGATCGATGCTTACCAGCTCGAGCCGCTCCGAAAAGCACTTCTCTTGCCTCGGGTGAACCTGTTCATTGCCGATGACGTTGGATTAGGAAAGACCATTGAAGCCGGCCTGATCGCCCGCGAACTGCTCCTCCGCAAGAAGGTCCGGGACATCGTCGTCGCCTGCCCACCGTCGGTGCTGCCCCAGTGGGCGGACGAACTCGAAACCCGGTTCGGCCTCACCTTCCGAGTGGTTGACCGGGAGTACGTGTCGCAGGTCTGCCGTGATCGGGGGTTCGCCACCAACCCGTGGGCCACTCACAGCCGGTTCCTCATCTCCCAACGCCTCCTGGTGGACGAAGAGTACGCCGGGCCGCTCCGCGACTGGCTGGGCGAGTTTCGTCCCGGCTCTCTGCTCATCCTTGATGAAGCCCACCACGCCGCCCCGGCCGCAGGCTCGCGGTACGCCATCGACTCCAAGATCACCCGAACGATCCGCGACCTCGCCCCCAGGTTCGAGCACCGCCTGTTCCTCTCCGCCACCCCGCATAACGGGCACTCCAACAGCTTCTCCGCGCTGCTCGAACTGCTCGACCCGCAGCGGTTCTGCCGGGGGGTGCCGATCAAGGGCAAGGGGCTGCTCGACGCGGTCATGGTCCGCCGGCTGAAGGAGGACATCCGGGCGGTCCAGGGCGGGTTCCCCGAGCGACAGGTGGTGCAAATCGACATCGACGGACTGCCGACCGACGCGCCGGAACTCCTGCTCTCAGCGCAGCTCGATCGCTACCGCACTCACTGGGAAGAGAGGTTGAAGGATGCCACCGCTCGGAAACAG
>JANNQE010001301.1:0-1804 GCA_031441625.1 Planctomycetia bacterium | reverse complement strand
TGACCAGCCCGGACCCCGAGTACGCGGCCAAGAAGGCCCGCCGGGACCGCCTGCTGCGGTTGTCCGTGAAGCACCCGGAGTGGGCGATCGGATTCGAGGATGAGGTATGGTGGAGCCGAATCGCCCAGCCCAGGGTTCGGTCTTGGACCAGCGGGCCACCACTGAAAGTGCAGGTGCTCAAGTCCGAGGACGACGACCCCGATCCGGACGCGATCGCGTGCTACGGGTTCTACCGCTACGACACCCGGAAGATCACGGTGCGGCTCGTCGAGGGTCGGCCGGTGGCGGACATCACGATCCAGTTTCTGGAGTGGCTGTGCGGAGGGGCCGCAAAGTGGACTTCCCCACGGATTGTGGACAGCGTTTAGCGGTGGGGTCGGTTGTGCGTCCGCTCGTACTCGGCTGGGGCGACGTACCCCAGGGACGAGTGCCGGCGGACGCGGTTGTCGAACACCTCGAGGTACTCGAAGATGCTCGCCTTCGCTTGCTCCCTCGTGGCGTAGTCCTCGCGGTGCACCAACTCCTTCTTCAGGCTGGCGAAGAAGGACTCCATCGGGGCGTTGTCCCAACAGTCGCCCTTCCGGCTCATGCTGCAAATGATCCCGTCTCTCGCCAGCACCCGCTGGTCATGCTCGCTCGCGTACTGACTCCCACGGTCCGAGTGCGCCAACACCCCCTCGCCCGGCCGCCGACTCGACACCGCCATCCCCACCGCGTCCACCACCAGCCGACTGGTCATCGTGGCGTCCATCGACCAGCCGACCACCCGACGGCTGAACAGGTCCTCCACCACCGCCAGGTACACCCACCCCTCGCGGGTCGGGATGTAGGTCATGTCCGCCACCCACACGGCGTTCGGGTCGGCCACTCGGAACTGGCGATCCAGCACGTTCGCCGCCACCGGCAGGGAGTGGTTCGAGTCGGTCGTCCGCACGAACCGCCTCTTCACCCTCGCGGAAATCCCGGCCCGGCTCATCAGCTTGGCCACGAAGTTCACGCAGCACGTGTGCCCGCGGGCGACCACCTCGGCGTGCATCCGTGGGCTGCCGTACCGCTGCCGCACCTCGGCGTGAATCTCCCGCACCCGCGCGGTCAGTTCCTCCCGCCGGTGCTCGGCCGCACTCGGCGGCCGCGTCCGCCAGGCGTAGTACCCCGACCGCGACACCCCCAGCACCCGGCACATGAGCGACACGGGGAACTCGGCTCGGCGTTCCTCGATCCAGGCGAAGGTCAGTTCGACTGGCTGGCGAAGAACGCCGTCGCTTTTTTTAGGATGTCCCGCTCCATCTTGAGCCGGGTGTTCTCCTCCCGCAGGCGGCGGAGTTCGTCCTCCTGCGGGGTCAGATGTCCCGAGCCGGGGAAGGCGTGCGGGCCTTGTGCGAGGAACGCTTTCTTCCACAGGTGCAGGAGGCTCTGGGACACGTCCAGTCGGCGTGCCACCTCGGCCACGGCCAGCTTCTGTTCGAGGACCATCTTCACCGCCTGGAGCTTGAACTCCGGCGTGTACGACTTGCGGATACGGGCCATCGGTGGGTCTCCTCGTGCTTCAAGAGTACACCACTTTCCCGCTGTCTACGATTCGTGGGGAACTCCACAGGGACTCAAGCAGGGTGTAGAGCTCCAGATCAAAATCGCACCCCTCAGCCTTGGCGATGATTCGATCGCGTAATGCGGCCTGGGTTTCAGCTCGGAACGCCTCACACTCGGCGACCTGGTCGCGAGGAAAGTGAATGTGCTGCCATTTAAAGAGTTCGGCCCAGAGCACGCTGAGTGCATCGATCAGGGAAAAGTCCAACTTCTTACC
>JANNQE010001300.1:0-13327 GCA_031441625.1 Planctomycetia bacterium | reverse complement strand
GGCCGCCGCTCGCCGGTGTGAGCAACTCCCCCCTCCCACCTGTCAGTACGTCGCCGTGGTAGCACGTCACGCGCTCGGTCATCGGCAGTTCCACCGCCTTCAGCAGCAGCCGCACGAACGCCGGTTCATACTCGCACGAGTACCGAAACCCCGGTGCCACTTCTTCGACACCGCCGAGGGCGAGCAGCGTGCCGCGCTTCATGCCCGCCCCGGCACGTCGGCCCAAGACGCCCTTCACGATCAGCGTGCCGGCGATCATGCTCGCCCCGGCGAACTCCCCACAACTCCCCTCCACTACGATCAGCCCGCGGCGCATGAGCAGCCCCACCTCGTGACCGGCATTGCCACGCACAGTAATCGTCCCGCCGGTCATCCCCCGCCGCGACCCGCGGTACGCCGCCCCGACGCAGTTGCCCGCGTCACCCCGCACCTCGATGTGTCCGCCCTTCATCTCCGCGCCGAGCCAGTCGTCGCACCCGGAGTCGAGGAGTAACTTCCCCCCGGTCATCTGCGCCCCGACGTGCCGCCCGGCCGTGTTCTCCACGAACACGCTCCCGCCCGTCATCCCGCGGCCGATGCCGTGGACGTTTCGCGTGTCGCCAGCGAAGTGCAGGTCGGCGAGCGTCGATGTGGTGATGTCGAAGTGCTCGCCGAGCGGTTCGGTGCGGTTGCCGTGCAACAGCGGCAGCTTCGCCACGTCGAGCGCCGACAGGGTGGCAACGCGCTCGGGCAGCACGCCGTCCACTTCGAGCGGAATCGGCGACGGCGTTCGGAGGATGAGGAGGAAGCCCATGACGCGATCCGTTCCTCCTGGCGAACCCGGCCCGCAAGGGCCGCGTGTGCGAACCACTCACCCCACGCACCCGCGGCCCTTGCGGGCCGGGTTCGCCCATTAACCCAGCATCCGCAGGTAAATGTGGTGCGGGCCGAGCTTGCCGCCGTAGTTGCCGGCGGTAATCCGCTTCAGCCCAGGCCCGTCGGCCGCGGCGGCCATGCCCGCCCGCATCGCCGCCTCCACGCTCGCCAGCGTCAGCCCGTCCACCACCACCTCGTACACCGCGTTCACGCGGTCGGGCAGTTCCGACTTCACCACCCCGCGGAGCGTCGGGCAATACGCCTCGTTCGTACTCGCCCGCAGCGCCTTGTACTTGCTCCCCACCTTGCTCCCGCTTCGCACCACACCGCCGGGGAACGGCAGAATCACGCCGGGAATCTTCCGCATCGCCGTCACCGCTCGTTCCGCCGCCGCCAACGTGTTCGCCTGCGTGTCGCCGAGGAAGATCAGGTTGCCGCCGGCCACGCCTTTCGTGGTGCCGAACGTGTCCTCGCACAAAAATTCGCCGTCCATCGTCGGGATGCGCCAGTACCGCACGCCGTTCAACTGTTTACTGATCTGCCAGCCGTCGCCGAAGTACCGCAGGTTGCCGCCGACCTTGATCGCCATGCCCGCGTCGCCGGCCAGCCCGTTGAACGCGGCGGTGGTGGCACACGTGAGCACGCACTGCGCCACGCGGTTCATCAGCGCCTTCTGCAAGGCATCGCGGCTGAAGGCGAACAGCAGGACCGACACCCCCGGCCGGCCGTCGGGCGTGTCGGCTGGCGACAGTTCACGCTCGATGCCGGCTTCGGCGTCGCACCCGATGACGCTCGCCGCGTACCCGGTCGCCGCCGCAGCCGCCGTGCGTGCCCATTCGGGCGAGACCGCCGTGATGAGCAGCCGGGCGGCCGTCATCGGGAACGCCTCGGCGAACGTGTCGGCGATCGGCACCCCGTTCAATTCCATGGCCTTAGTGTAGGGTGACCGGCTCTCGGCGAGAGCGACCCACCCTACCGTTCCACCCGCTCGGGGCGTAAACTACACCGGGTCGGAAGGGAACCGCCAATGCACGACCACGCCGCGTTCATTGCCGCCATCGTCGCGTCCCCGGACGACGACCTGCCGCGGCTGGTGTACGCCGACTTCCTGGACGAGAGCGGAGAGGCGGGGGCGACGGCCCGCGCCGAGTTCATCCGCACGCAGTGCGAACTGGAACGCTGCTCGCCGGACGACGACCGGCGGGCGGCGCTCACCCAGCGGGCGGCCGGCCTGCTGCGGCAGAACCGCGAGGCGTGGACGGGCGAGGTGCGGCACGCCATGATCGGCACCGACTGGCAGTTCCGCCGCGGCTTCCTGCACGGGGTGAAGGTGCCGGCGCAGCGGTTCGCGCAGGTGGCCGACGACCTGTTCCGGCTGGCCCCGACGGTGCGGGCGGTGCAACTCGAACACGGCTCCGGGCAGGTGCAAAGCGTCCTCCGCTCGCCGCAGTTTGGCAAGGTGGCCGACCTGAACCTGTCGGTCATGTGCACCTGCGGGCGGTGCCCCATCCTGAACGAGTTGCGAACGCTCTTCGCCTCGCCGCTCGTCGGCAACCTGACCCGCCTGACGCTCGCCGGAGACCGCATCGACCCCGAGACGACTGCCGCCCTCGTCTCGTCCCCCCACCTGTCCAAGTTGCACACCCTCGACCTGAGCGGGAACGCGGTGGGGTTGGGTGGCGTGCGGGTGCTGGCCGTGGCCCGCGGGTTCGGCGAGCTGAGAGAATTGAACCTGAGCGAGAACGGCATCTCGGCGGCCGGCGGGCAAGTGCTGGCACGGGCACCGTGGCTGAAAGGATTGCGGGTATTGAACCTGTCGCGGAACAACATGACCGACACCAGCGGGCGGGCGCTCCTGAAAGCCGAGTGGGGCGACGAGTTGCGCCGGCTGGAGTTGCAGACGAACGACTTGGGCCGCGAGGTGAAGCGGCTGCTGCGGGTGAAGTACGGCCCGCGGGTGCGGGTGTAGTTACAAACCCGCGCGGCGGGGTCCGCTCCTTCCGGGTTACCCGGTAGAAGCGAACCCCGCCGCGTGCGTTGCGTTGCGTTGCGTTCCGGAGGTCAGAAGGTGAGCATCAGGCCGGCGGTCAGCCCGTGCATCCAGAAGTCACTCGACACGACGGTCGGGAACCCCGGCACTCCGGGTGCGGGGGAGCCGAAGTTCTGGCTCGACGGGATCTGGGCGGAGTTGATCCGCCGGGAGATCACGTCGGCCGGGCGGGCCACGTTCGTGATGTACGCGAACTGGTAGCCGGCCGTCAGCATCAGCCAGTCGGTCATCCGGTAGCCGACGCGGGCCTGCACGTCCGGGGCGAGCGACAGGCGGTAGTGGCGGGACACGCCGGTGTTCTGAGCCGCGGTGTAGAAGCCGGGCGACAGGGAGGCCGTGGTGCCCGCGTTCTCCAGCCGGGTCAACCCGTCGAGCGTGACGGTCTGTTCCACCGTGCCCACGCCCATCCGCCCGTCCAGGCGGACTTCCCACCGCCCCGGCGTCCAGATCACCCGCAGGCCGGCCGACCCGCCGTAGAAGCGGTTGATCACCCCGAAGTAGTCGTTCACCCGCACCCGCGCCGGGGTACCGAACACCTGCCCGTTGAACGCCACCACACCCCCCGCCAGGGCGGTGGACGTGTCCTCCGCCTCGAACGATTCTTCCAGCGCGTAGTACCGGAAGTGGAACAGTTGCTCCAGGCTGAGCGTCGGAGTCTCCAGGACCCGCAGCCGGGTGCCCAACTCGGCCCCCCAGAAAAGCGAGCGGGAGGTGGTGGTCACCGACCCGGCGGCGATGCCGGGGGCGGAAATGCGCCGTGAGTTTTCGACGCCGAAGGCTGTATCGAAGAACGGGCGGGCCAGAACCTCACCCGCCCCCGCCTGGAACGTGCTGGTCGATTGCTGGCGGGGCAGGAAGAAGATGCCCCAGTCCAAACCGTAGGCGCGGCAACCGTCCAGCCACACGCCGCCGCCGAAGCGGGCACCCGAAACGCCCCCGGCCAGGTCGGGCACGGGCGACGACAGCAGGCGGGTGCCCGGCAGCCCGACGATTCCGCCGGTCGCCTGCGGGCCGACCGACACGACCGAGGGCGCGTTCGCGTTGCGGGTGAAGCCGAGCATGTACTCGGCCGACAGCCACCAGCGGTACGGCTCCGGGCCACCCCCAAGCCCCGCGGTCGTGAACCCGGCATCCACCGCCCCGCCGTCCCCGTACCCCTGGTACGCGGGCGGGGGCGGATCGGGAATCGGGGCGGGCTGGGCGGTCGCGACGGCGACACCGACGAGGACCGCGAGAACTACCCCAAACGGGCGGGACTGCATAACTCGACCCTCCTGAGCCGACCGCCCGACGGACTGTCCCAGGCGGGACTACGGGCACCCTGTGAGAACTTGTATCGGCTGTTCGGGTTGAATGAGTTGAACCGGACGGACGGATTTCCCGCCTGTGCCGTGTTGGGGCGGTCGAACCGCCCGCGGAAACGTTAACTGACTCGCCCTGAGTCGTCACCCACGCAGTACCCGCCCACCGCCGGCCGACATGAAACGAGACGACGGATCGAAACGCCCGCCCCCGGCCGCACCCCGGACTTGACCTCCCTCGTACCATCCGATCCGTCACGGATCGTGCCTCTTACCGAACCCCCCCACCATGCGTGCAGCCCCCCGGACTACGGACGCCATGAAACTCACCCGCTGGCTCCCCTCCCTCGAGCGGCTTGAGACCCGCGAGGTCCCGGCCGTCACCGCCACCCTCAGCCAGACGGCCAACTGGGCCGACTTGGGGCCGAACAACATCACCGGCGGGCAGGTGCGGGGCATCACGACCAACTCGACCATCGGGGCTGTGTCCGCCCTGGTGCCGCACCCGACCCTGGCCACCACCATGTTCGCCTCCGGGGTGAACGGCGGGGTGTGGCGGACCGAAAACGCCCTGGACGCCAGCCCCACCTGGGTGGCACTGACCGACCAACTGGCGTCCCTCAGCGTGTCCGACCTGGCCATCGACCCGGACAACCCGAACCGCCTGCTGGTGGGCATCGGGTCGACGGCCGACCAGCCCGGCACGACCACCATCGGCACCCTCGGGAACCAGGAGGCCCGCATCCGCGGCGACCGCATCGGCGTGCTGTACACCGAAAACGCCCTGGCCGCCACGCCCACCTGGTCGGTGCTGAACAATAACATCGCCGGCAAGCTGGTGACGAACGTCGTCATCCGCGGCGGATACATGATCGTCGCCACCGACCTGGGCACCTACCGCAGCACGAACAACGGGGCCACGTTCACCAACGTGTACCCGTCCACCCTCGACAACGGGCAGACTTACCAGACCCGCGCGTTCGACCAGGGGGCATACGACCTGGCCGAGAACTCGCGGCTGCGAGACCAACTCTACCTGGCCACCAAGCCGGGTGCCGGACTGGGCACGAACCAGGTGTGGCGGTCGGACGACGGCGGGGCCAGTTGGGGCACCGTGACCGACCCGCAGATGCAACTGAGCACGAACACGGTGAACGTGCAGGTGAGCGTGCGGGACGCCGGCGCGTTCGACAACCAGGTGTACGTCGCCGTCTCGAACTCGTCGCCCACGGCCACGGCGCAGCAGAGCACCACCGGCGTCGGCTTCCAGTACGCCTGGGAGAGTCGCGCGGGCAACGTGTCGTCCATCTGCTACTCGCCCAACCAGGGGGGCACCTGGATTCGCCTGGACGCCCCCCGACATGAGACCGCCCCTCTGGATGCACCGGTCACTTACGACACGACCACCGGGGTGATCACGGTTTCCACAGTCCCCGAGCACCGGCTTCAGAACGGCGACAAGGTGCGGCTGTCCGGGGGCCTCACCCGCATCCTCAGCTACGACGGCACCACCGGCGCGGCCATGTTCGACGCCTCGCCCATCGTGATCGACGGGTACTACCTGGTGGACGTCACCGGCCCCAACACGTTCACCCTCCGCGGGCTGTCCGTCACCGGCGGCACTGGCAACTTCACCGCCCTCGATCTCGGTGTCCCACCCCCGTTCGGCAGCCGTCTCGGCGAGTGGCGGCGGGTCGTCGGCACGTCGTCGGGCGAGAACCCCGAATTCCTCCAGGTGTTGGCCAGCCGCACCTCCGCCTTCAACCTGTTCGTGGGCGGCGACAGCACCCAGTTCAACTTCGGGGCCTGGGGGGGGGACTTCGACCTGCTGTTCAACACGGGGTCCACGACCACGTTCACGGCACCAGTCTGGCGGGGCACCTGGAGCAACAACCCGACCGGGCTGGGGGCGAACGACAGCAACTCGACCCAGTGGGCGACTCTGACCGACGACGGGACGAACAACGGTGCCGGCACCCGCACCGCCCCCGGCGCGGACACGCGCGAACTCCTGTTCGACGCCGCCGGCAACATGTGGGTCGCCACCGGCACGGGAGTGTACCGGCGGACGAACCTGACCGGGTCGGGCAACTGGGTGTCGGCCAACGGCAACCTGTCGCTCGGCCAGTTCTATGACGCCGCCTTCGACACCATCTCGAACGTGGTCGTGGGTGCCACCCAGGACACGGGAGCGATCGAGTCGAACACCGCACTCAGCAACACGTACCGCTCGATCACCAGCGCGGCCGACCGCAACCGCCAGCGGGACCAGGAGTACGCCTACGAGTCGGTGGTGGACGACCGCTCGTTCGCCGGCTCCGGGTTCTCCGTGCGGTACACGGCGTCGAACAACTTCGCCAACGTCCGCCGCCGCGAGATGCTGCCGAACAACACCTTGCGGCCGGTCGCTGGTGCCGACACCACGCTCAACTTCGCCAACGCCTTCACCACGAACGCCCCGCTCTCCGGCATCACGCTGACCGACGCGAACCTGTTCCGCGACGCGAGCGCGCGGATCGTGATGGAGCTGAGTGCCACCAACCCGACGCGGGCGGTGTACGGCCTGACCAGCGTGTACGAGGACTCCGACCCGAACGGCGTCACCGGGTTCATCGTCAGTAACGTCACCCCCGCGGCGATGACCGGACGTGTGCGGACGATGAAGTACGGCGGGCAGCGGCCGGGCGGCATCCAGAGCCAACTGAACCAGGTGATGGCCGTCGGCACCAGCACCGGCCAGTTGTGGGTGCGGGGCGAAGTCGGCCCCACCTTCAACAACCTGACCCCGCCGCTCGGCAGCGGCGAGGTGACCGACATCGAGTTCGACCCGGACGACTGGCGGCACATGTTCGTCGCGCGGGGCGGTCGGGTGTGGGAGACGACCAACGCCAACGACCTGAGCGGCGCGGGCGCGTGGAGGGACGTGACCGCCGGGCTGGTCACCGCCCCCGTGCCCGGCACCGACCTGCCGTCCGGCAACGGGCTGACGACCGAGATCCGCACCATCGCCCTGTTCGACCCGCTGCCGGGCACGGCCAACATCGGGGCGACCAACGACGTGATCCTGCTGGCCGGCGGCCGCGGCGGGGTGTTCCGCCGCACCCTCACCGTGTGCGGCACCGGCACCGTCTGGTCCGAGTACGGCAGCGGCATGCCGAACACGGTGGTGAACGACCTGGGCTTCGCCAGCAACGGCTTCCGCCTGACGGCCGCCACCTTCGGCCGCGGCGTGTGGTCCATCCCCGACGTCCGCCCCACCCTGACCAGCACCCTCACCCTGATGATCGACAGCGACGGGGCCGGCGACAGCATCGTCGTGTCCGCCGACCCGCTCGACCAGAACGCCGTCCTCGTGTTCGCCAACGGCAGCCAGATCGGGCGGTTCACCTTCGGCCAGTTCGACCGCATCACCATCAACGGCAACGGCGGGGCCGACACGGTGCAAATCGGCAGCCTGTCGAACACCCGGTTCGTGAACTACCCGATCGGCGCGCACCTGGGCGGCGACGTGGGCGACACCCTGATCGTCGAGGCGAACGGTTCGACAGCCGACATCCGCGCCACCGTCACCCCCACCACCGTCGGCTCGACCGCCGGCGACACCATCTTCTCCGGGTGCGGGTCGCTCACCTACAGCGGGCTGAACAACGGCAAGCTGGAAGTCCGCACCGGGTCGGGCAACGACCTGATCATCATCGCCCAAGGCACCTACCCGAACGTGGTCGAGACGAACACCGGGGCCGGCGACGACTCCGTCGTCGTGGACGGCCTGTCGTCCGGCGTGGTGAACGCCATCGACGGGGCGGGCAGCAACGACACCCTTGAGGTGTACGTCCAGCCCGGTCAGATGGTGTTCGGCTCGGACAGCCGGGTGTTCGTGATCGACAACCTGACCGTCAACCTGGGCGCCGGGTTCGAGTCCATCCTGCTCAACGGCCAGGGGGCGGGCGGGACGCTCAACTTCACCGGCAGCGGCCTCGACGACGACTTCTTCCTCACGTCCGACGGCACCGGCCTGCCGGGCGAGTCGCAACTGCTGGCGTACACCCCCAACTCCAGCACGACGCCGACGAAGATGCGGTTCGTGAACATGAACACCGTCACGGTGAACGCCGGGGCGGGCAACGACCGGATGATCGTGGGGGCCAGCGGCAAGACCTCGTTCGTCACCTACCAGGTGAACGCGAACATGGGGAGCGGGGCGGGTGACACCGTCCAAATCCTGGCGAACGGCTCGACGGCCGCCATTCGGGCGACCATCACCCCCACCACCGTCGGCGCGGCCGGCGGCGACACCCTGTTCGGCACCAACGGGCGGCTCACCTACACCGGGCTGGACGCCGGCGAGAAGCTGGACATCCGCACCGGGTCCGGCGACGACCGGGTGATCGTGTCGGGCGGCACTTACCCGCACCTGATCGAGACGAACACCGGGGCCGGCAACGACACCGTCGTCCTCGACGGCCTGATGGTCGGCACGGTGAACCCCATCGACGGTGTGGGCACCAACGACACCATCGAAGTGCTCGTGTACCCCGGCCAGGTGGTGTACGGGTCGGAAAGCCGGGTGTTCGCCGTCGGCGGGCTGGTGTTCGGCCTGGCCGCCGGGTTCGAGTCCATCCTGCTCAACGGGCAGGGGACGGGCGGCACGCTCGAGTTCACCGGCAGCGGGAACGACGACGACTTCTTCCTCACGTCCGACGGCACCGGCGTGCCGGGCGAGTCGCAACTGATCGCCTTCACGCCCAACACCAGCACCAGCCCGCAGCGGGTGCGGTTCGTCAACATGCCCGTCATCACGGTGAACGCCGGGGCGGGCAACGACCGTCTGATCGTGGACGCCAACGGGAACGCCGCCGGCGGCACCACCAAGTTCGTCACCTACCTGATCAACGCCGGCATGGGCGGGCAGGCGGGCGACCAGATCATCGTCAACGACAGCTCGACCGGCACGGCCACCCGCGCCACCGTGGACCCCAACTCGATCGCCTCCAACCTGGGGACCGACACCCTGTTCGGCACGAACGGCCGGCTGTTCTACGGCGGGGTGAACCGGCTGTTCCTGAACACCGGCGGCGCGAACGACGTGGTGGTGTTCGACTCCACCACCGCCCTCACCACCCAGTTGAACGGCGGCGGCGGGTCGAACCTGGCCCTCATCAGCGGGTCGGCCGGCGACGACACGGTGAACGTCGGTGCCCCGCAGATCTCCACCCCCAGCCTGACGGTGAACACCACCAACGTGCAGACGTACCAGGTGGTGGGCAACGGCGGCACCAACGTGGTGAACGTGGGCGGCTCGGCCGGCAACGACAACCTGGTCGTGAACCAGTCCGCCGCCCAGTCGGGCGACGTGGGCGGGCTGCCCGTGCGGCTGGTCTACCAGACGGTCGGCACGCTCAACCTGATCCCCTACGGCGGCACCAACAACCTGATCTGGCACGACGTGTCGAACAGCACCTTCGGCTCGCCGATTAACCCGGGTGCCGGCGTCGAGTTCCTGCCCACCACGGCGACGGGCGGCTTCATCCGGCTGGCGAACGGGGTGGGCACGTCGGTCTTCTTCGACGGGATCAACGGCGGGTTCATCATGAACGGCGACCCGACCGGGACGAACACCGCCGACACGCTGAGCGTCCACGGGGTGAGCACGACCGGGCAGGCGTCGTTCGGCGAGCGGACCTCGGCCAACGGGTCGGACACGATCGACGCCAACGAGAACGGGGTGTCGGTCAACAACGCCTCCCTGGGCGCGCTGCGGTCGGTGTCGTTCGGCAAATCGCCGAACGGGCGGGTCGGGTTCAACACCGTGTGGGTGCGGGGCGGCAACGAGTCGGGCACGGGCGACACGTTCAACTCGTCGCCCACCCAGCTGACCAACCTGCTGCTCGACGGCGGCAACCCGTCGTCCGCGCCGGGGGACATTCTGAACGTGACCACCAACGGGCCGGCCGTCTCCTCCCCGTCCACCGACCCGGCCTTCGGCCCGCCGCACACCCGCATCATCAACCGCGGCGACCGGGCCAGCCTGGGCCACCTGAACTTCGAGACGGTTTCGCCGTTCACCATCGACCCGAACAACCCGAGCGGGCCGCCCGTGCCGTCGTTCGGCTCGACGCAGGCCGACCTGTTCGCCGTCGGCACGAACGGCAACACGCAAGCCGCGGTGAACGTGTACAACCTGGACGGCACGCTACGGCGGACCATCACCCCGTTCCCCGGCTTCGGCGGGGCGGTGAAGGTGGCCGTTGGCGACGTGACGGGGGACCGCAAGTCGGACGTGATCGTGGGTGCCGGCCCCGGCGGCGGCCCGGCGGTTAGCGTGTTCGACGGGCAGACCGGCGCCCTGGTGAGAAGCTTCTTCGCCTACGACGCCACCTTCACCGGAGGGGTGACGGTGGCCGCCGACGACTTCAACAACGACGGCCGGGCCGACATCGTGACCGGGTCGGCGACGGTCGCCTCGCACGTGAAGGTGTTCGACGGGGCGAGCGGCAGCCTGCTGCGGAGCTTCTTCGCCTACGCCCCCCTGAATGGAGGGGTGAACGTGGCCAGCGGCGACGTGAACGGCGACGGCACCCCCGACATCATCACCGGCACGACGGCCGGCAGTTCGCCGGTGGTGCGGGTGTTCGACGGCACGAACAACGCCCTGATCCGCGACTTCTTCGGGTACGACCCCAACTTCGTCGGCGGGGTGAACGTGGCCGCCGGCGACCTGAACGGCGACGGGCGGGACGACATCGTCCTGGGGGCCGGGCCGGGCGGCGGCCCGCACGTGCAGGTGTTCGACGGGGCTACCAACAACGTGGTGCAGAGCTTCTTCGCCAACGACCCGTTCGTGCCCGGCGCGCCGCCGACGGCCGTCACCGGCGGGGTGTTCGTGGCCGCCGGCGACTTCGACGCCGACGGGCGGGCCGACCTCCTCATCGGCTCCGGCAGCGGCTCGTTCGCCCGCGCCCGGGTGTTCAAGCTGACGTCCGGCATCACCACACTGCTCTCCGTCGACCCGTTCACCAACTACGTCGGCGGCATCAGCGTCGGCGCCTGAGCCGTGTGAAAGTCGTGTGAACCGGCCGGCGGCGGGGGGATGCCCCCGCCGCCGGTGTCGTTGACCATGTGCCGAGAGTGGTTCGCGGGCGCACCGGCAGGAATGCCCGTGCCACCAGTGGAGGGCGGGCATGACGACCGGCAAGAAGACGGTGGCGGTCATCACCACCGACCGCGAGGTGCCGCCCGACGTGGCCGCCCCGCTCACCCGCGGCGGGTTCGCGGTGGCCGCGTTCCCCTTCACCGCCACCCTGCCGACCGACACCGCGGCCGTGCTGGTGCTGGTGGACGGCACGCCGGATGCCACCGTCGCCTTCACCCGCCGTCGTCGCGTGGACGCCCCCTCCCCCCGCCCGATCCTCTGGCTGTTCGCCCCGGACGCCGCCCACGCCGCCCCCACCGGGTTCGACGCCGGGGCCGACGTGTGCCTGCTCCGGCCGGTCGATGCGGACGTTCTCGTCGCCCAGGTGAACGCCCTGCTCCGCACCTATTCGGAGTTGTCGCGGGTGGTGGCGAAGGGCGGGGAGGCGGTCGAACTGAGCGAGCGGTTGGGGAAGCACTTCCGTCAAACGGACGCCGACACCGCACTCGCCCGCCGGACGCTCGTCGCCTTCGCCCCCACCCCGCCCGTGGCATCGGCCGGTGTCGAAGCCGATTGGGTGTGCGTGCCGCCGAGCCGCGGCGGGGTGTGTACGTGTGATGTGATCGTGGTCGGCGACGGGCTGCGGTTCGTGCTGCTCACCGTCGGCGGGATGGGCGTGACCACCGGGGCGGCGCTGGCCGAGGCACTCGCCCGGTTCCTGAGCCGGCCGGGTGCTTCGCCGTCCGTAGCACTGACCGACGCCAACCGCCGCGTGCGGCAGCTCGGGTTGCCAGACACCGCCATGCTCGCCGCGACCGTCGGGCACCTGCACGGCGGCGGGAAAGTGGTCGTGGCGTGCGGTGGACACCCGCCGCCGGTGCTCGTGCCGACTGTCGGGATGGCGAAGCTGTGGCACGGCGTGGGGGCGTTCCTCGGCCAGTCGGAGGCGGGGTATTCCGACCTGACAGGCGACCTGCAACCGGGTGAGCGACTCCTCCTGCTGGCGGGCGGCGCGGCGGCCGACAAGCGGCCGGACGTGCGGGCGGCCGTCGCCGACCACTCCGGAAAGCCGCTCGGCGAGTTCGTGCGGGGCGTGTCCGGCGCGGTGTTCACCCCCGCCGACGCGGACGACGGGTACACGCTGGTGTCGGTGGGGCGAACGGCCAATTCGTCGGGTACAATTGCAGCACTCACGGAGCCGGAGTAATGCCCCCCCCAGCCGTCATGCCGCTCGCACCGATCGTGTATCCCGACTCGGACGGCAAGCCGATGGCCGAGAACACCCTGCAATACCAGTGGATCGTCGCCGTGCGGGAGAACATCGCCCTGATGTTCGCCGCCCGCGCCGACGTGCTGGTGGCGGCCGACAACCTGATCTACCCGGTCGAGGACAACACGCGGTTGTGTACCGCCCCGGACGTGTACGTGGCATTCGGCCGACCGTCGGGGCACCGCGGCAGCTACAAGGTGTGGGAGGAGGGTGGCACCTTCCCGCAGGTGATTTTCGAGGTGCTGTCGCCGAGCAACACCCAGCGTGAGATGGACGCGAAGCGAGAGTTCTACCTGGAGTACGGGGCCGAAGAGTATTACGTCATCGACCCGGACCTGAACGTGGTTTCGATTCGGGTTCGCAAGCGTCGCCGATTCCCGGAGGTGAACGACCCGGAGGCGTTCGTCAGCCCGCGGCTGGGCATCCGCTTCCGGTGGCAACCCGACGGCGAACTGACGATCCTGCGGCCGGACGGGTCGCCGTTCCAATCGTTCTTGGAGTTGGAGCGGGCACGGGCGGGAGCAGAACTGCGGGCGAAGAGCGAGCAGCGGCGGGCCGACAAGGAGAAGCGGCGGGCGGAGCGAGAGGAACAGCGGGCCGATGAGCAGACTCAACGGGCCGACAAACTGGCCGCCAAGCTCCGCGAACTGGGCCTCGACCCGGACGCGGTGTAGGGTGGCCCGCTCTCGCCGAGAGCGGGAATCGGAACCCGCTCTCGG
>JANNQE010001299.1:0-3788 GCA_031441625.1 Planctomycetia bacterium | reverse complement strand
GTTCGCCGCCGACCCGTTCTCCAAGGTGGCCACGCAGGTGAACGAGAAGGTGGTGAAGATCTTCGGCGCCGGCGGCTTCCGCGGGGCCACCAACTACAGCACCGGCGTGCTGGTGTCGGCCGACGGGCACTTCGTCACCATCGCCAGCCAGACGCTCGACACGTCCGAACTGATCGTCCACCTGTTCGACGGGCGGCGGATGAAGGCGATCGTACTGGCCACCGAGCCGGAATTGGACATCGCGCTGTGCTACATCCGCCTGGAAGGGAAGAAGGACATCATTAAGGAGCCGAACGGCCTGGACCTGGCCTTCTTCGACATCAACGAGAGTGCCACCCGCAAGCCGGCCGAGCCGGGCGACTGGGTGCTGGCGCACAGCAACCTGTTCGAGATCGCCATGCGGAACGAGCCGGTGTCGGTCATGCAGGGGAGCATCACCTCGTTCAGCAAGCTGCACGGCAAGCGGGGCATCTTCGACTTCCCGTACACCGGCGACGTGTACGTGGTGGACGCCATCGCCAACGGCCCCGGTGCCGGCGGCGGCCCGCTCACCACCCGCAAAGGCGACCTGCTCGGGCTGATCGGCCGCGAGATCAAGAACAGCCAGACCGAGACGTGGATCAACTACGCCATCCCGACGTTCGCCGTCACCGAGATCAAGGACGAGAAGGATAAGGTGACGAAGATCAGCATCCCGCAGTTCGTCGAGCAGGCCAAGAAGGGAGAGTACAAGCCGGTGCGAAAGGACCGCACCATCGTCGGCGCCGGCGGGTACACGGGCATCAAGTTCGTGCCGAACGTGCTCGACCGCACCCCGCCCTATGTGGACGAAATCCTGGCCGACTCGCCCGCGGCCAAGGCCGGCATTCAGGTGAACGACCTGGTCAGCTTCATCGACGGCGAGCCGGTGTACAGCATCAAGAGTTATCTGGTGGCGATGGGCCGCACCAAGCCCAACGACACGGTGCGGGTGGAAGTCCGCCGCGGCGACAACCTGCAATCCGTGGACGTGAAGCTGGGCGACTGGCCGAAGGGCACGCTCAAGCCGGCCGTGTCGACCGAGAGGAAGTAGGTGCCGCCTGCCGGGCGGCACCAAGGCCTGTTAGCCCGACGCGCGAGCGAGGGCCGTTGGCTTGTGCGGAAAGGTGGCTGGGCCCTCGCTCGCGCGTCGGGCTAACGGGTTGATGGTTCCGCACCCGCCCCCGATGTTCGCAATTGTCACACAACGGGTCACGTGTGCCGCTCGGCAAGCGGCACCTACTTCTGAGGTTCCCCCCATGCCCCGCTTGTTGCTCCCGCTGGTCGTGGCGGCCGTCGCCCTCGCCGGCGTCGCCCGCGGCCAAGACGCCATCAACGAGTCCACCGAGAAGGCGATGAAAGAGGCGGCGGCCAAGGCCGCGCCGTGGGTGTGCAAGATCGAGACGGCCGGCGGGGCGGCCGCCGTCGGCGCGCCCGGCGGCGGGGGCGGACCCCCCGGCGGCGGCCCGCCGCCCGTCCGCAAGGGGAGCGGCCCGACCACCGGCCTGGTGGTGAGCAAGGACGGGTACGTCATCACCAGCTCGTTCAACTTCGCCAACAAGCCGACCGACATCTTCGTCACCGTGCCGGGCAAGGAGCGGAAGGTGGCCAAGGTGATCGCCCACGACACCGCCCGAATGCTCACGCTGCTGAAGGTGGACCACGCCGACCTGAGCGTGCCCGAGGTGTTCCCCAAGAAGGACGTGAAGGTGGGCCACTGGTCGCTGGCCGTCGGGCGGGCGCTCGACGCCGACCTGGTGAAGGCGCCGGGGTACAGCAAGGGCATCGTGAGCGCGGTCAACCGCATCTGGGGCAAGGCCATCCAGACCGACTGCAAGGTGTCGCCGGTCAACTACGGCGGGCCGCTCGTGGCCCTCGACGGGCGGGTGATCGGCGTGCTGGTGCCGGCCTCGCCGAACGCCGAGGGCGACACCGCCGGCATCGAGTGGTACGACTCGGGCATCGGGTTCGCCATCCCGCTCGAAGACATCAACGCCGTCCTGCCGCGGCTGAAAGGGGGCAAGGACATCGGCCGCGGGGTACTCGGGTTCAACCCGAAAGAGCCGGAGGAGATGTACAACGTGCCGGTGACGATCGGCAGCATCGCCAACGAGTCGGCCGCGGCCAAGGCCGACCTGAAGGTGGGCGACGTGATCACCCACATCGACGGCAAGCCGGTGTTGCACTTCTCCGGGCTGAAGCACACCCTCGGGCCGAAGTATGAGGGCGACGAGATCAGCCTGACCGTCACCCGCGACGGCAAGGAGATGAAGTTCGACAAGGTGGTGCTCGGGTCGGCCGCCGCCGCCGCCTTCGCCCAGCCGTTCTTCGGCATCCTGCCCATGCGGGATGACCCGGAGGCGGGGCTGGAAGTGCGGTACGTCTACCCGAAGAGTCCGGCCGAAGTGGCCGGCATCAAGGAAGGCGACCGCATCATGAAGGTGGGGGCGGGCGGGCCGGCCCGGCCGGGCGTGCCGATGCCCCCCGGCGGCAACCTGATCCCGATCACCGGCGGGCGCACCCAACTGGGCCAGATCGTCCGCGCCGCCCCGGTGAACACCGAACTGAAAGTGGAACTGAAGCGGAAGGAGACCGGCAAGAGCGAGACGGTGACGGTGAAGATCGGCGCGATCAACGAGGAACTGCCCGAGAAGCTGCCCATGCCGTCGAGCAAGGGCAAGGCGCTGGACAAGCCGAAAGCGCCCGCCCCCGGCGGCCCCGTCCCCCCGAAGCCGGGCGAGCCGAAGCCGGAGGAGAAGAAGGACGACGAGAAGAAGAAGGACGACGAGAAGGACGAGTTCGAGAAGGGGCTGCTGACCGGGCTGAGCAACAAGACGACCGGCCGCGAGTACTGGATGTACCTGCCGGACAACTACGACAAGAACAAGAGCTACGGCGTCATCATCTGGCTGCACGCGGCCAAGCCGGGGGCGAACGAAGCCAAGGACATGAAGAAGATCTGGGAGGACTACTGCGACGCGGCCAACTTCATCATCATCGCCCCCAAGTCGAAGAAGGGCGACTGGGCACCGACCGAGACGGAAGAGGTGGTGACGACGGTGAAGGAGTCGCTCAAGCCGTTCACCATCGACCCGGCGCGGGTGGTCGCGCACGGCATGGGCATCGGCGGGTCGATGGCCCTGTACATGGCGTTCAACGCCCGCGAGTACGTCCGCGGGGTGGCCGTGAGCGGGGCACCCCTGGCCATCAACGCCAAGGACAACCTGCCCAACCAGCCGCTCGCCTTCTTCCTCATCGCCGGCAACAAAGACCCGCTGCTGAAGGAGATCCAGGACACCACCACCAAGCTGAAGGCGAAGAAGTTCCCGCTCATCTACCGCGAGATCGCCGACTTCGGCAAGCAGTACATCGACCAGAAGACGCTCGACGAGTTGACCGTGTGGCTGGACTCGATGGACCGCATCTGACCGGCGATGTCGTTCCGCCCCGAAGGGGCCGGCGTCCGTAGCCCAGGGCGGAAGCCCTGGGTATCGTGGTGAAGGAGAACACGCCCCGGAGGGGCCGGCGAGCCATTCCGCCGGCCCCTCCGGGGCGTGGGTCGTTGTGGTGATCAAAGTCCCAGGGCTTCCGCCCTGGGCTACGGACGCCGGCCCCTTCGGGGCGTGAATCGACCACCTCCTCAGAAAATAGCCCCATGAGTCTCAGGCGACGGGTTGAGCGTCCTCGACCGTGACCTTAACGCCGAGCTTCTCCAACCGCTTCACCAGTCGGGCCTTCAGGCGCTCCCGGTCGGTCGCCCGGTCCAGGTA
>JANNQE010001298.1:0-1972 GCA_031441625.1 Planctomycetia bacterium | reverse complement strand
TGCGGGCGGGACGCCCGCGCTCCCGGAGTGGGTTACCGCCCGTGCGGGCGGAACAGCATCGTGGTCACGATGGTTTCCCAGGACGGCACGTCCCAGTTGGCGATCAGTTCGCGGGTGGCGGCGGGGGTGGCCCCCTCCTCTTCCACCAGGTTGTCGTCGGTCGGGGCGTCGTCCGAGTCGTCCGCTTCGGTGGACTCGTCCGAGTCGTCCGCCGACTCGCCCTCCGCCACAGGTGCAGCGGCGACATCGCCCGGCCCCTTCTTCCGACGGCGGCGGCGGCGGCGCTTCTTCTTCGGCTCGCCCGGCTCGCCGGTGGTTTCGCCTTCCCCGTCGCCCTCGGCCTCCTCACCCCCGTCGGAGTCGCCGTCCGCATCGCCGTCGTCCGATTCGCCGTCGTCTGATTCTGTGTCAGCGTCGGCGTCAGCCTCCGCGTACACGTCGGCCTCGGTCGGGGCCTCGCCCGGCAGCTCGACGAACTGGTCGTCGTCGCCTTCCGCGGTGGGGACTTCGGGCGGGTGCCGGTCGGCCGCGGGCGGGGCGTGGGTGGGGCGGTCGCCCTCCAGCCCGAGTTCGCGGGCCAGTTCCGCCCACCCGTCGTCCAGATCGTTTGGTCCGTTCATAGTTGTCAGTCTAGTTCACGGCCGGGCTGTCGGACACCACCGAACGGATGGTACACCGCCGGACCGGGGCGGTGCGACCGGCCGCCGGGGTGCCGATCTCCACCACCGAATCGCCCGGCTCGGCCCCGAACGCGGCCATCAGGTCGCGGACCGGGTCGCCGCCGCCGGGCAAATCCTCGCGGTGGATCAGGTACACGTCGCCGGTGCGGTTGGCGTCGAACTCGATGGCCGCGAGCAGCGTCTCGGTGACGGTGTGATCGACCGCCACGCCGGGCAGGATGCGGGCGAGGAAGTCGGCGAACGCCTGTTCGACGCACTCGCGGGGCGGGATGAGGTAAAAGGTGGCCATGGGCGGCGTCCGTTTCAATGGGGGGCGAGCGGCTGACGCGGGGTGTTATCGGCGGGATGGGGCGGGCGGTGCGCGCCGATGGCGGGGGAAATGTGCGGGCGGATCGGGCGGCGGGTGGAACAACCCGCCTACCTGCTTCCCACGCGCCGCACGGGAACCGGCGTGCGTCCGCTCCGCGGATTCGGTGAAGTGCGGGCACGCGGCGTCCGGGGCGGGCGTCCTACCGCGGGTTCAGCACCACGTGGTCGAAGAACACTGCCAACTCCTCGGCCGTCGGCCGCCGCGAGTGGCCGGCCAGTTCGAACTCGTACAACTTGTTGCCGTCCAGGAACACCCGCCGCACCCGGCCGCCGCGGTCGGCGGGGTCGGCCTCCTCGACCGCCGTCCGGCCGAGCCACGCCTTCGTCGGCTTCGTCCGCGCGGCCTCGGCCAGGTTGTTCCGCTCGGCGGCGAGGTTGTCGGCCGCCAGCACTCGCACCCGGATGACGCAGTGGATTTCGGTGCTGCCGGCCAAGAGCTGGCTGAGCTGGTCGCCGCCGAACGGCTTCAACTCGGTGAACGACGGGGGGGTGTAGTGTGGCGTGGTGGGCAGGCGGACCTCGTACAGGCCGTCGGGCTGGCGGAAGGCGGCCCAGGCGGTGAGCGGACTGGTGTTCGGCAGGTCGCCGGGCGGCCGGACGGTCGGCGGCGGGCCGGCCGCCACCGGACGGTTGGCAGTCGGCCTCGTCTCGGCCAGTCCCCAGATGACGCCCACCACCACGCCCACGAGCGCGAGGAAGGCGGCCCCGCCGCCCAACCCGAGGATCAGTGGCAGAGGCGAGCCGGTGCTCTTCGATGACGCCCGCCGCTTCCGACGCACCGGGCGGTCGTCGGCGCGTCGTTTCTTCCGCCGCGGGCGGTCGTCGTCGTCGTCGTCGTCACGGTTTCGTCTCACGGGCAACTCCTGAGAAGAATGGAAGGAACCGTCACGTAGGTCGGGGGGGTGCCCCCGGGGGTGGGCGGG
>JANNQE010001297.1:0-12122 GCA_031441625.1 Planctomycetia bacterium | reverse complement strand
AACAGGAGCATGGAGCATGAAGCGACTCCATCGCCTCATCGTCACTTCCGCCACCTACAAGCAATCGTCGGTCGGCCGGGCCGACCTGAAGGACGCCGACCCGCAGAACAAGCTGCTCGCCCGGCAGACCCGCCTGCGACTCGAAGCCGAGATCATCCGCGACGCCGCCCTCACCGCGAGCGGGCTGTTCCGTCCGAAGGTCGGCGGGCCGGGCGTCTACCCGCCGCTCCCGCGGGAGGTGTTCGCCTTCACCCAGAGCAACCACGCGTGGCCCGAAAGCCAGGGCGACGACCGCTACCGCCGCGGCATGTACACGTTCATCTGGCGGCAGAGCCAGCACCACCTGAGTACCACCTTCGACGGGGCCGACGCGCAAGTCGCTTGCACCCGCCGCAACCGCAGCAACACGCCGTTGCAAGCGTTGCACCTGGCGAACGACCCTGCGTTCGTCGAGTTCTTTGCGGCGCTGGGCAAGCGGGTGGTGACGGACGGCCCGGCCGACGACGCCGGCCGGGTGGCGCTCGCCTTCCGCCTGTGCTTCGCCCGCACGCCGACTGACAAGGAAGCCGCCTCAGTGTTGACGTACTTGAAGAAGCAGGAGGGCGACGACGCGAAGCGGTGGGCGGCGGTCGGCCGGGTGCTGATGAACCTGGACGAGTTCGTCACGAGAGAGTAGGTGCCGCCTGCCGGGCGGCACCCCCTGCCATCAGTTCCACCAAACTCACACATGCGCATCCTCACCTGCGGCTTCAAGTCGGTCGGCTCGCTCCTCTTCTCCGACACCGCCCGCCGTGTGGTGGTGTTCGGCAGCAAGCCATATCTGGAAATCCACAGCCTTCAATCCCCTGATCCGCCGGTGACGATGGACAAGGCACCACCGCGCGGGCGGCGGGTGGCGGGCTACTCAGACGCCGAAGATCGCCTGCGGATCGTTCCTGTCCCCGGTCCCGGCAACAGCCTGGAAATCCTTTCCGCCGACGGCACCCTCGCGGTATGGCCGGTCAGCGACCGACGAACCCAAGTTACGCAACTCCACGGCTACGCCCTCCGTGGGCAGGACTGGCACCCGCTCTGGACAGCCACTCACCCACAGCCCCAGGGCAACGGGTGCTTCCTCGCCCCGCGTTGCTTTTTCGACGACAACCGTCGGTTCCTCTTTTATTGGCTCGAATCCTACTACGACAGGAACGGCCCGCCCAGGCAGAAACGCCTTGGGGTGGGAGATGCGGCGGACGGACGAGAATTGACCGCCTCCCGGTTCTTCGGCGAAGGGGTGCAGATTGTGTGCGGAATCGGTGCCGGGGTGGTAGTGGGCGTGACGGAGGGGAAAGAGGATTCCGACTTGGTCGTGAAGCGGCTCCTCATCTACCCCGATGGGGCGGTGGACGGCGAGCCAGTCGAGCGGCGACAGCGGGGAGGATTCAAGGCCTTGGCCGCAGACCCGCACGGCCGGTTCCTGTTGTCGGCATCTGGGACCCGAGTGACGGTTTGGGATCCGGTGACATGGAAACCGGCCCGCACCTTCGACTGGAAGATCGGCCGGGTGACGTGTCTGGCCGTCAGCGCTGACGGCACCGTCGCCGCCGCCGGCGGGGACAAGAGCAAGGTGGCCGTGTGGGACATCGAGTGAACGGCGAGACCCGGCAATCGACCGAAGCGACCTTCGCCTTGCCCCGGTCGGGCTCGGGTGGTAGTATTCACTCCGTTGGAGATGCCGACTTAGCTCAGCCGGTCGAGCGGCGCTTTCGTAGCCTGTGGCGTTCGGGATCGACGGGGTGGGTTGAGTTCGATCAATGGCAGATTACCGCCGCCTTAGCTCAGCGGTAGAGCACGGCTTTCGTAAAGCCGGGGTCGAGAGTTCAAATCTCTCAGGCGGCTCTTTCTTGAATGCTGCAAGGGTCACACCTTGCGGCGTTTTTTCGTCGGGTGACAGCAGATGCCTTCGGGAAGTTCTGTCGATTCTGTTGCCCCAATCAGCGGGCGATTTCGATCCGAAGATGTCCCTCTCGTGTGGGCCTCTGCTCGACCGCACACTTGACTTTCCGGCGCTGTTGGCCCCCGCCGGTTTGCCCTTGTGTGTCCGCAGAGCATCGGCCGTGCGGAACAGGTCGGCCGGCGCAACGCCGACATCACTCACCGACGTGGCGAGGGCCATTCACCCCGTCGTCAGCTTTGGCAGCCCGGTGGATTGGCAGCCAGATGGTGAAACGGCTCCCGCTTTTCGGCGCACTTTGCAACTGGATCTGCCCGCCCAACGCGCGCACGATCCGTTCGGCCACGGCGAGACCCAGCCCCAGCCCGACGACGCCCCGCAGCCGGGCCTCCTCCGACCGGAAGAACGGGTTGAACACTCGCCCGATGTCGGCGGCGGCGATCCCCGATCCTTCGTCCATGACGGCGACCTCGGCCCCGCCCGAAGCGCCGCTGATCTGGACGTGGACAGTCGAGCCGGGTGAGCTGTACTTGAGGGCGTTGTCGATCAGGTTGTCAATGGCTTGTGCGAGCAGCGTCGGTTGCGCGTGGACGGGCGGCATGACTGTCTCGGCTCGTTCGATTCGGAGATCGCCGTAACGGGGATGGCCGGACCACGCCTCCGCGACGTGGTGCGGGAGCCAGCCGGCGAGATCAACCGCTTCGAGGCCCGGCAGTTGTGCGTCGGCGTCGGCCCGTGCGAGGAACAACAACCCTTCCACGATCTGCCGCAGCCGACCGGCTTGAGCCACCGCCGATGTGAGAACGCGGCGGTACTCGTCCGGGTCGCGGTCCCGCCGGAGTGCCACTTCCATCTGGCCGAGCATGGCGGTGAGCGGTGTTCGCAACTGGTGGGACGCCTCGGCGGTGAACCGCCGCTGTCGCTCGAACGATTCTTGCAGACGCGCCAAGAGGTCGTTGAAGGCGGCAGCGACGTCGGCCAACTCGTCACGGGTTGCGGGCACCGGCAGTCGCATTTCCAAGTCGTCGGCGTCGATCTCCTTCGCGGCCCCGGACATGTTCGTGAGCGGTGCCAGCGCCCGGCGACAGACCCAACGACTTCCACAGGCGGCGGAAATCCACACCGCGACGGACACCCCGACCAGACTCCACGCCAGGGTTCGCACTGCGCTGTCCGTCGCGTCGAGCGGGGCAGCGACGACGAACACCAGGGTCCGGTAACGCTCGTCGCCGGGATTTCGAACGTCGTCCGGCCGCGGTCGTCGGTCCTCGATGTCCGACTGCGGGTGCGCGTGGGTGCGGCGGTAGACCCACCACTGTCCCCCTTCCCATGAAGCCTCGGCGCGGGGCACCGGCACACCGTTCACGGCCGCCGAGTACCCTCGCAGCAAACGAACGTGGTCCGGGTCGCCGTCCACGTCGCGGCCCCGGCAGTCGAAGACTGCCCACACGGTCGGCGCGTCCCGTTTCGCCGGCCAAAGAGTCCGTTCCCGCCGATCCCACTCCAACCCGTCCGGCTCGACCTCGACGGCCGCAACCAGTGTGTCCAAGTTGGAGGCGGCCCGTTCGTCCACCTGCTGCATCAGGTGCGTCCGTGCGAGGGCGTAAAGCGTGACCGAAAACGCCGCCAACACGAGGGCCAGGGCGATCAGGAAGAAGAGCGTGAGCCGAGTCGTCAGCGTCACGCCTGTTCCTCCCGCTCGGGGGCGGTGCGGCGGCCGAACCGCAGGTACAAGGACGGCAACAGGAACAGGTTCAGGAGGGTGGACGTGACCAGCCCGCCGAGAATCACGACCGCCAACGGGTACTCGACCTCGTGGCCCGGTTTGTGACCGCTGACCACCAGCGGCAGCAGGGCCAGCCCGGTCGCCAGGGCGGTTATCAGGATCGGGGCCAACCGCTCCTCCGACCCCTGGCGCACCAGCGCCGGCCCGAACGCCACACCCTCCTGGTCTTCGAGGTGTCGGTAGTGGCTGACCAGCATGATGCCGTTGCGGGCGGCGATGCCGAGGACCGTCACGAACCCGACCAGTGAGCCGAGTGACACGACCCCGCCGGTGAGTGCCACCCCGCCCAACCCGCCCACCAGTGCGAACGGCAGGGTGAACGTCACCAGCAGCGTCAGCCGCCACGAGCGGAAGTCCGAGTAGATGACCAGTACCACGCCGAGCAGCGCCAACCCCGCGAGCAGCAGCAGCCGGTCGCTCGACGCCCGCCGGGCGGCCTCTTCGCCCAGGAACTTCGGGTGCATGCCCGCGTCGAACGGCACCGCCTTCACCTTCTCTTCCACCTCCTTCGCCACCGCGCTCAGGTCGCGGCCCTTCACGTTGCACGTGATGTCCAGTCGCCGGGACGCCCCCTCGCGTTTGATCTCGTTCGCCATCGGCACCACCAGCACGTCGGCCACCTCGCCCAGCCGCACCTGCATCCCGGCCGGCGTGTCGACGGGCAACTCCCGCAGGGCGGTCAGGTCGGCGCGGCAACCGTCGTGCCCCCACACCACCACGTCGAACCGCTTCTGCCCCTCGTACACCTCGCCCACCTTCGTGCCGCGGAGCAGGGTCGTCGTCGCCCGCCGGACGTGCCCCGGCGTGAGGCCGTACCGCTCGGCCGCCTCCGGCCGCAACCGCACCTCGATCTGCGGCAGCACCACTTGCGCTTCCACTTTCAGGTCGGTCACGCCCTCGATCGGTTTCATCACCGCCTCCACCTCCTTCGCCTTCGCCCGCAGGCCGTCCAAATCCGGGCCGAACAGCCGCACCACGATGCTGTAGCTGGTGCCGCTCAGCACCTCCTTGCTCCGCTCCTTCAGGTACGTCTGCACGTCGCAGTACATGCCGGGGTAGCCGTCCATCGCCCCCTGGATCTTCTTCACCGTGGCCGGGTAGTCGGCGTGCTCGTCGATGCTGATCCACAGCTCGGTGAAGTTCGGCCCGTACACCTCGTCGGCCACCTCCGCCCGCCCGATGTGCGAGCCGAAGTTCCGCACCTCCGGGATGGCCCGCAGTTCCTTGCTGGCCAGCACCGTCATGCGGTCCATCTCCTCGACCGACGTGCCCGGCTTGCAGACGAAGTGCATGAGGAAGTCGGTCTCCTGAAACTCGGGCAGGAACTCGCCGCCGAAGCGGGTGGCGGCGGCCCCGCTCAGCACCAGCGCCGCCAGTACCACGCCGAGCGACACCCACGGGCGGTGCAGGAGCAGAGGCAGCACCCCGCGGTACGCCCACTTGAGCGCGGCGACCTGTGGCGGGTCGGCGTGCTTCGCTCGCCCTTTCCCCCAGGTGAGCAGCATGTAGGACAGGGCAGGGGTGACGGTGAGGGCGACGCCGAGGGAGGCGAGGATGGCCAGTATGTAGGCCAGGGCGAGCGGGCGGAAGAAGGCCCCGGCGATGCCGTCGAGGAAGAAGATGGGCAGGAACACGATGACCACGATGGCGGTGGCGTACACCACCGCGCTGCGGACCTCGTTCGAGGCATCGATCACCACACGGAAGGGCGAGTGCGGGCTGCCCGCCGCCCGGTTCAGCCGCAACCGGCGGTGGATGTTCTCCACGTCGATGATGGCGTCGTCCACCACCTCGCCCAGCGCGATCACCAGTCCGGCAATCACCATCGTGTTGAGCGTCACCCCGCAGGCGGTGAGCACCACCACCGCGGCGACGAGCGAGATGGGGATGGCGGTCAGGCTGATGAGTGCCGTCGCCGTGCTGGTGAACGGCCGCCGCCAGTCGAACAGGAAGCCGACCAGGATGAGGACCACCAGCCCGCACCCGACGAGCAGGGCGTGCGCCAAGTTGCTCACCGCCCTCTCGACGAACGTGGCCGGGCGGAAGATGCTCGGGTCCACGTCCACCCCGGTCAGCCCCGGCTCCAGCTCCCTCAGCGCCGCCTCCAGCTTGCGGGTGACTTCGAGCGAGTTCGCCTCCGGCTGCTTCTCCACGATGAGCAGCAGGCCGGGCGTGCCCTCGGACGGCGGCTCCCCTTCCTTCGGCTTGGCCACGATGATGGCGTCGCCGATGGCCGGGGGGGAGCCGAACCGCACGTCGGCCACCTCGCCCAACCGCACCGGGGCGTTGTTGCGGAAGGCCACCACCGTGAGGCCCAGGTCTTCGGGCGTTCGGACGTTGCCGCGGTGCCGCACGGCCAGCCGCTGGTTCGGCTTGTCCACGTACCCGCCGGATTCGAGCGACGTGGCGTCGCGGGCGGCGGCCGTCACCTGATCCAGGGTCACCCCCTCGTCCCGCAGCCGCTCCGGGTCGATGAGCACCTGGAACTGCTTGTCCCGCTGGCCCCAGATGGCCACGTTCGCCACGCCGGGCACGCTCATCAGCTTCGGGCGGATGGTCCACAGGGCGAGCACCGTCATGTCCTGCTGGCTGGCGGTCTTCGACGACACGCCGATCTTCATCACTCGACTGAGCGACGACAGCGGCTGGAGGATAACCGGCGGGCGGGCGACCGTCGGCAACCGTACAGCTTCGGCGGCCACCCGCTCCTGCACCACCTGCCTCGCCCGGTGGATGTCGGTGCCCTCCTCGAACAGCAGCACGACCGACGACAGGCCGAGCACCGACTTCGAGCGGATGGTCTTCACGCCGGGGGTGCCGTTGAGCGCGTTCTCGAGCGGCACGCTGACGAGCGACTCGACCTCGTCGGTGGACAGGCCGGGGGCTTCGGTCTGCACCTCCACTTTCGGCGGGGCGAACTCGGGGAACACGTCGAGCGGGGCGGTGCGGACGGAGTAGAAGCCGTAACCGACGAGCAGCCCGCACAGGGCAAGCACCACCACCCGCCCCTTCACCGACGCCGATATGAGCCGGCTGAGCATGGGGTTCACCTGGAATCGGCGGGGCGGGTATACTGCCTGCGAGTGCGAGCGGAGGATTGCTAATGCCATTGCATGACTGGAGCCGTGTCGATGCAGGCGTGTTTCACGATTTCCACTTGGCCTGGGTGTGCGAACTCCGGCGTGCCTTGAACACGGCGGTGGAACGCGAGGCGAATTACGCTTTGATCGAGGAACACCGCGACAGGGACCTCCACGATGTCGTGGCCCGATGTCACGCCCCTGACCCGGTGTTGCCGATTGCGCCCGAACGGGGCGAAGCCGCTCACTACGCCTTTCGGAAGCGCACTCTCACCGTCCGGGACGACCAGTCACACCAAGCCACCGCCCTCGTTCAAATCGTCACGCCGGGCGACAAGTGGTCCGCTTCGTCAATGCTCGCCTTCAACGAGCGAACGTCGGCAGCTTGGAATCGTGGGCTACAACTGCTGGTTCTCGACATTCTTCCTGCGACCCCCGGTGTCGGGATCGGCATCCACTCAGCGACCCCCGACATCAAGTACAAACCGCCACCCGGAACCCACGGCACCCTCATATCACACATCAACGGTCCTGTTCAGTCGGTCGCCATCGAGCCGGTCGCTGTCGGTCAACCCCTGCCGGAGATGCCGCTGTCCTTCCATACCGACGGGGTTGTATTGTTCCCAGTGCCGCTCGAAGCCACGTACACGGCAGCCTTTGCAGGCATCCCGAAGGTGTACCGCGACATCCTCGACCCGACCCTCAATACTTGATGAACCCGGTCTCCGCGCCCCACAGTTCTTCCACCCCCTTCGTCACCACCATCGCCCCGGCCGCGAGCTCCTTCGGGGATTCGTCTTTCAACACCGCGTCGGCTCCCACGGTGTACGCCACCACCGCCCGCCGACGGGCGTAGGTGCGGGGGGCCACCCGCTCGTACACCCACGTGCCGCCGTGGACGTCCACCACCACCGCCGACCACGGCACCGTCCGGCTGGCCTCCGGGTCGCCGCGGGGGATGGTGACGCCCAGCCGCTGGCCGGGGGAGAGCTTGCGGTCGGCGTTCGGCACCTCGTAGAAGGCGTCCACAGTGCCGGCGAGCGGGTTGGCGGACGGCGGGGCGGGGATCGGCTTGGCGGTGGCGGGGGCCTTCTCCGCCCCCGCGGACAGCCGGCCCACCTGGGCGACGGCGGCGCGGTCCACGCTTTCCAGGTCGCCCACCGGCAGCGGCACCCGCACCCACAGCGTGGACAGGTCGGCCACCTCGAACAGCGCCGCCCCGTTCGGCACCTTCTGCCCCGGCCGGGCGGACACGGTCCGCAAAATGCCCGACTCCGGGGCGGGGATGGGGATGGGGGTGGTGGTGCCCTTGTCCAGTTCGCCGAGCGCCTTCGTCAGCACGTCGCGGTTCAACTTGGCCGCCTCGTGCGACTCCTGCGCCTCGGCGAAGTTGCCCTGGGCCAGTTCCAGTTGCGCCTTGCTGCCGGACGTGTCGAACGCCTTCTTCGCGCGGGCGAGGGCTTGTTCGGCGGTGTGGACGCGCTCGGCGGTGGTCTTCAGTTGCCCCTCGGCCTGGGCCAGGTTCGCCGACATGGTGATCTTCGCCTCCGGGCTGAGCAGCGGCGACAGCAGCACGACCGTGTCGCCCCGCTTCACCGCCTTGCCCGCCTCCGGCATCCCGCCGGGCGGCGCTTCCAGCACCCCGCCGAACGGGGCCGCCACCAGGATCGCCCGGCCGACCGGCACCGTCACTTCCCCGCCGTACACCCGCACCCGCCGCACGTCCTTCTTCTCCACCGCCGCCACCGTCAGCCCGATCCGCTCCTCCGCCTTCTCGGTGAGGGTGACGGTCGTCAGGTCGGTCTCCTTCACCACCTTCTCGACGGCCGCCGGGCCGGGCGGCTTGTCCCCCTTCGGCGTGTCCGACTTACTGGTGACGAGCCACCACGCCGCCGCCCCCACCAGGGCGGCGAGGGCGAGGGTGAGGGCCACCCCGGCGATCCGCTGAACGAGTCTCATTTCGCCCTCAGTGTGACCGCGGGGAGCGTGGGGTAGAACTTCGACCCGCTCACCGACACCACCGGCGGGATCGGCGGCGGTGTGGTCAGGGCCGGGGTCACGACTGGGTTGGCGGGCGGCGGGGTGAGCCGCCGGCCGACGCTCCGCTCCAACTCCGCCCAGAACCGCCGCAGGTCGCCATTCAGTTGCGCCTCGCGGACGTAGCTGTCCAGGAGTTGCCGGGTGGTTTCGAGGACGACGAAAATGGTCACGTCCCCGTCTTGATACGCCGTTTGCGCCCGGCGGATGGCCGATTCCACCTCCGGCCGCACCTTCGCCCGCAGCACGTCCAGTTCGGCGCACGCCTGACGGTACTGCAAGTACGCCCGCTGCACGTCCAGGATGATCTGGAACGACACGGTCTTCTGGTTGCGGGTCGCCCGCTCCAGTTCGGCCTGGGCGCGGGCCGTGCCCCCCTGGTTGCGGTTGAACAGCGGGACGGTGAACCGCAGCGCCGGGCCGAACTCGTGCCCGTTCTTCCCGCTGGTGGCGTCGGCGATGCCGAGCAGCCGCACCCACCCGAGGTTGGCGAACTGCACGCGGGCTTCGGCGGCGGCGACCGCTTCGGCGGAGGCGACCGCGTCCGGCCGGCCCCGCATCGCCTCCTGGGCGAGGGCGTCGGCGTCGAACGTGTGGCCCGGCGGCGGGGGGGCCGGGTCGAGCGAGAGGGGGCCGCGCATCGGCCCGACGCCCATCAGGTTCCGCAACCGCTCCTCGGCGATCGGCAGGTCGAACCCGATGCGGGCGGCGTCCTGCTCGGCTTGCAGCGCGTCGATCCTGGCCGTGGCCACCTCTTGCGGGGTGGCGTCCCCGTCCTTCAGCCGCTTCTCGGCCAACTCGGCCACGCGGCCCCGCAGCTTCACCGCCTCGCCGGCGATCCGCCCCCGCTCCTTCGCCAGCACCACGTCGGCGTAGGCCTGCCGCACGTCACGCATCAGGTCCAGCCCGGCCTGGGCCAGCCGTGCGGCCGTGCGGTCGGCCTCCTTCGCCGCCGACCGCACCCGGATCGGCCGCAGCCACAGGGCTTCGATGGGGAACTCGAACAGGTACTTGAACGGCTTGTCGGTCACGCCGAAGAAGAACACGAACTCCGGGTCCGGCAGCAGCCCGGCCTGGATCAGGTCGCCTCGGGCGAGGCCGAGATCGACGAGCAGTTCCAGGAACGCGGCGTTGTTCCAGAGGGCGATAGCTACCGCCTCGTCGTCGGTCAGGCCGTCAGTGAACGATGCGCCCGGCGGTAGGGTGAAGTCGCCCGCCGCCGGCGCGGACAAGGTGTGACCGACCCGCTGCGTCAGGTGGGCGGAAACCGTCGAGCGGTCGGGGGCGTGCGGGTTCGTCTGACACCCGGCGACGGCGAACGGGACTGCGAGGGCGACACACGCCATCCAACGACTTGTTTTCTCATTCGCCCGCATGGAGCAACCCGTTCGGTTCGGTTCGATGTCGCAGCCACGACCGATTTACGGGGTAGCCGTCCATTTCATCCTGTAGTTCAACACGTTCGGTATCGGGAGGGGTCGGTGGTCAACTTTGTGCGGAATGGGCGGATGAGGGGGATTTTATCTTCGACTCGCGGTTCGCCCGGCCGCACGTCGGGGGAAAGACTGCGGGGACGGTGGAACGCGGACCGACGCGAAGACCGAGTTCATTCAACACCCGCCAGGCCGAAGACGTAGCCCCGGCCCCGCACGGTCTGCAAGAGCCGGGGGCCGTGGGCTTCGAGCTTCTTTCGGAGTTCCATGACGTGAACTTCGAGCGTGTTCGACACCCCGTCGTACCGCTCGTCCCACACCTGCTCGTAAATGCGGGTGCGGGACAGCACCTCGCCGGGGTGCCGCAAAAAGAGCACCAGCAGGGCGTATTCGCGGGCCGTCAGGTCGAGTCGCCGCCCGGCCCGCTGCACCAGTTGTGTGGCGAGGTCGGTGGTCACGTCGGCGTGGGTCAGGACAGTCGCGGCCTGACGGTCTGGGCGGCGGACCATCGCCCTGACGCGAGCCAACAGTTCCTCGAAGGAGAACGGCTTGCACAGGTAGTCGTCGGCCCCACCGTCGAGACCGCGAACCCGATCGGAGATCGCATCCCGTGCGGTGAGGAACAGGACGGGTGTGGGTTTGCCGGCCTGCCGGAACCGTTCGAGGAGGGCCAGCCCGTCGATCCCGGGGAGCCACCAATCGAGCAGGATGGCGTCCCACGATTCCGTCGACAGCCGGTGCCACCCGTCGTGACCGTCCCCCGCCCGCTCGACTGTAAACCCTTCCTCCCGCAACCCCCGCACCAGGAAGTCGGCGATCTCGTCTTCGTCTTCCACGACCAGCAGGCGGATGCCCATCGGGTGAACCCCTGTGTTGCGGCACCCGCCGTGCCGCCGTCACTTCTTGTCCTTCTTCTCTACCTTCTTGTCTTCCTTCTTCTCCTCTTTCTTCTCTTCGGTCTCGGTGATCTTACCCGCGGGGGTGACCTTCACCTCGAACGTCTTCTTCTCGGCGGTCACGAGCACCACCTCGTACACGTCGAGGGCTTCCTTCCCGCCCGTCACCTTGATGAGTTCTTCGACGGTGGTGTACGTCGCCTTCGGGTACTTCTCGCTGAGGGTGTCGGCCACCGCTTTGGGCAAGTCTTTGGCGGCGATCTCCTTCTCGATGAGCGTGATGACCCCCTCCGGGGTGAGCATCACGTCGATCTTGGACCCGCCGTCCTTGAGGGACACCTCGTACTCCACCTTCTCCTTGTCCCCGTCCTTGCTCGTCTCCTTCGCCGCCTCCACCAGTTCGGCCTTCGGGAACCGCTTCTTCACCGCGTCCGAGATCGCCTTCGGCAGCTTGTCGAGCGGCACCGGCTCCTCGTCCGCCCGCCCGCCGGACACCCCCAGCACGACCGCCGCCAGCACCAGCCCCAGCCGCGACATCATTCGCATCTCGTCCTCCCGGTCACAGGTCATGGTTCGCGGCGGGGCAAAGGAGAGCCATGCCCGCCGCTGTTGGCGACTGAAGAATAGCGGGCGAGCCTGAACTGACCATGAAGGGGGGGTAAGGAAATCTTTATCTTGTGGCGTCGGTCGCCGGGGGAAGAAGTCGTCGCACTGAAGCGGGCGTTCACATGAACTGGTTTCATCGGGCGTCGTGACTGACTGTCAGGTTGGCAACGCCAGAGGCAGTTCGCCCGACGCGCGAGCGCGGGCCGCTGAGTTGTGCAGACGGGTCGCCGGGCCCACGCTCGCGCGTCGGGCGAACAGGTCGAATCGGGCTGGCATTTCCAACCTGAAGATCAGTATCCAAAGGGTCCACAGCGTCACACGTAGGCCTAGTCGTGTTGCCCGGCGCGCCCC
>JANNQE010001296.1:0-10468 GCA_031441625.1 Planctomycetia bacterium | reverse complement strand
CTCAGCAAAGTTTGGGTGCAAGCGTATGCAGCGTACCTCCACGCTCAGCCACTCCCGAAAGAGGTGAGTTACCGACCGCGAGAAACCAAAACACCTGCAATTGCAGCGTAAACTCGGGGATCGGGGCAACGGCACCCGGTGAGACGGCCAACAACGGTCCCGTCACAACGAGTTGACCGCATTGCGGGGATTCAACCCGTGTGTGCGAATGCGACCACAAGAAACGAGCCAATAGTATGAGGCACCCGAGTGATCGGGATCTCGGGTGCCTCGTACTATTGAGCGTCGAAGAAATCCGAATTGCAAGCGACGTGCCAAAGGGGGAATCGCTGAAATACGTGCGGGACCGAGCCGGCAACCGGGTTCGATACTGATCGGCGGTCAGTCAGGCTGGTCGTCGTCGGACCACACCGCCTGCCCGATGCGGATGCCCAGCGCGCGGATCTTCGTCCGCAGGCTGCCGCGGGTGATGCCCAGCACCTTCGCCGCTTGCAGTTGGTTGCCGGCGGTGTGCTTGAGCACCCGCACCAGCAGTTCCCGCTCCATCCGCGCGAGCGTCTCGGCGTACAGGTCGGTGGTGCCGGCGGCGATCCGCTCGCCCACGAACTGGTCCCAGTCCAGTGCGGCGGTCGTGGCCGGCTCGGCACTGCCGACCAGCAGCGGCAGGAAGTCGGGCAGCAGCACCGAGCCGCTCATCCGCAGGATCGCCTGCTTGAGCACACTCTGAAGCTCCCGCACGTTGCCCGGCCACGGGTACGCCCGCACCGCCGCCCACACCTCCGGGGCCACTTCCGCCACCGGCTTATGCAACTCCGCCGCGAACCGGCGGACGTAGTGTTCGGCCAGACTCACCACGTCGTCGCCGCGGTCGCGGAGGGGCGGCAGGGTGATGGTGAACACGTTCAGCCGGAAGAACAGGTCTTTGCGGAAGCGGCCGTCGGCGGTCATCGCCTCCAGGTCGGCGTTGGTGGCGGCGATCAGCCGCACGTCCGTCGTCACCGTCTCGGAGCCGCCCACTATCTCGAACTTCTGCTCCTGCATCACCCGCAGGATTTTCGCCTGCGTGAGCGGGGTCATCTCGCCGACTTCGTCCAGGAACAGCGTGCCGCCGTGGCACTGCTCGAACCGTCCGATCCGCTTGCGGTCGGCCCCGGTGAACGCCCCCTTCTCGTGCCCGAACAGCTCGCTCTCCAGCAGTTGCTCGGGGATGGCCGCGCAGTTGATGGCCAGGAACGGCTTCTCCTTTCGGTGCCCGTGCTGATAGATCGCCCGCGCCACCAGTTCCTTGCCGGTGCCGCTCTCCCCGCGGATGAGTACGGTCACGTCCTGCCCCGCGACGCGGCCGATCTGCTTGTACACCTCTTGCATGGGCGGGCAGCGGCCGAGCAGCACGTCGCCGGCCGGCACGGGCACTTCGCCCACCTCGGGTATGGTCGCGGGCGTCCGCATGGCCGCCCCGCTCCGCACCGCCCGGTCGAGCGTCGCCCGCAGTTCGGGCAACTCCAGCGGCTTGAGCAGGTACTCGAACGCCCCTTCCTTGATGGCCTCGATGGCCAGATCGGTGGTGCCGTGGCCGGTGATGAGGACGACCGGCACGCGGGCGTCGATGGCCTTCAGCCGGCGGAACGTCTCCAGCCCGGTGGCGTCGGGCAGGCGGACGTCGAGCACCACTGCATCGGGCCGCTGCCTGGTGAACTCGGCCGTCGCCTCCGCCGCACTCCCCGCGAACCGCACGTCGAACCCCCCGCCGAATGCCTTCTTGAAGGCGTGGCGGATGGCCGGCTCGTCGTCGATGATCAGGAGTTCGGGCATGGGGGTAGTGTGGTGAGACCGGGTTGACCTGTTCTCCACGGCCACGGTACAACTCACCCACACCGCGGAGCGTCGTTTCGGAAGGGTTGCAACCGTCATGCCCGCCACGCCCAACCCCGCCCTGATCGTCGATCCGACGCGAACCGATGCCCGCGGGCTCTACGCCGCGGACGCCGCCGACCCGCGGTTCTACATTGAAGCGGGCCTGCGGTCAGAGGGGGGCGAGCAGGTGTTGAGTTTCGTCGTGGTGGCCGAACTGCTGGACGGCACACGTGGGGCGATTCGCGGGAGTGAGTTCTTCACCGCGATGATGGACCACTTCGGGGATGCGGCGGTGGACGTGATCGAGGGCCAGTGGGAAGACAACAACCCGAATTGGAGCAGCAACCTGGACGAGTTCAACCGCATCACGGGTTTGACAGGCATCCCCGAAGAGGTTGCCGCCACGATGGTGCCCACCGGCATCTATGCCACCCGCCGGGGGTTCACTCGGGTGAACGTCGTCTCATTGCGCCCGCGTCGAGCGCGGGGAAACTATTCCAACGTACTCGTGCAGTTCCGGAAATGAGCCACCATTTACCGCCGGGGAGAGGAATGATCACCGACCCGCAACTCGTCACGGAATTACGGACGCTGTTCAAGAACGGGGCGACCCCGTCGGCCGTCGTCCGCCGGATCGCCGAGCAGTATGCCGGGCAACCACAGCTCGACCGGACGGTGCGGGATTACTTCCGGGTGGCGTTCGACGTCCCTGTTGCCCGCGTCGGCCCGGAGATGGTCGAAGCCATCCTCGGTGGGGCGGGGATGCCAGCCCTCAACCGCTCTCTGCTCCACCGGATGATTGAAACGCGATCCGGTTGGGACACGGAAGTCGAGGGATCGGAGAGCTGGCTGGACGGGGTGACGGCGACCTCCCCGGCGGCGCTCGTGGCGAACGCCGACCCGCAAACCGTCCCCCAACTGGCCGCGTCGTGGGACATGCTGGACGACGCGGCGAAGGTGTATCTCCGCCGCATTCTGGGCAACGCCGACGAGCTATACGAGCGGATGAACACCCTCGCCGTGCTGGCCGAAACCCTGCAACAGCAGGTCGCTGCCGCTAACCGCCCGGCTGTGTCAGCGGCAGCGTGATCGTGAACCGCGCGCCGGCGGTCGGGCCGTTGCCGCCGCGGATGGCCCCGCCGTGGTCCTCGGCGATCCGCTGGCACACCACCAGGCCCAGGCCCAAGCCGGTGTCCTTCCCGCTGGCGAACGGCTCGAACAGGCGGGCCAGAATCGCGGGCGGGATGCCGACGCCGGTGTCGGACACCTCGACCGCCACCCCGTGGTTCTGTCGCACCACGGTCGCCGTCAGCGTGCCGCCGGTCGGCATCGCGTCGAGCGCGTTCAGCCCCAGGTTCACCACCACCTGGTGCAACTGGTCCGGGTCGGCGGTGAGCGACACCTCGCCGTCCGCCCGCACCACCAGTTCCACCTTCTGCCGCTCGGCCCGCGGGCGGAGCAGGTCGAACGCCCGCCGCACCACCGCCGTCAGTTCGGTCGGCCGCCGTTCGGCCTTCGGCGGGCGGGCGTAGTCGAGGAACGTCTGCAACGACCCCTCCATCCGCCGCACCTCGCCCTCGATCACCCCCAGGTCTTCGGCCGTCAGCGGCTCGCCCGACTGCACCAGCATCTTGATGGACGTGAGCGGGTTGCGGATCTCGTGCGCCACCCCGGCGGCCAACTGGCCGAGTGCGGCCAACTGCTCGGCCCGCCGCACCTCCCGCTCCCGCTGCTGGAGCCGCTCCACCACCTCCGCCACCCGCCCGCTCAGTTGGTCCACGTCGGCGTGCAACCCGCCGAAGTCGCCGTCGTCCGTGACGGTCAGGTCGGCCGCCTCCGGGCCGAGCCGCCCGGCCGCGTCGCGGATGCGCACCTGCACACCTCGGATGGACCGCCGCACCGCCCGCGCCAGCCCGTACCCGAGCACCACCCCGGCGAGCGCCCCGAGCAGCCCGATGCCGGCCATGCCCCATCCGAGTGTCCGCAGGTCGCGGTCGTGCCGGCGGGTGTTGTCGTCGATCCGCTCGGCGTTGAACTGCTTGTACTCGCGGCACGGCTTCAGCACCTCCGCCTCCAGTCGGTCGGCCGCCGCCGCCACCCGCTTGGCGTCCTCCCGCCCGCCGGCGGGCGAGCCGCCCCACTCGGCCAGGTAGCGGGCGAACCCGGCTTCCAACTGGTCGGCCAGGTTCCGCTCGGCCGGCTGGTCGGCGAACCGGCGGAGGTCGGCCAGGTGTTCCCGCGCCCGCCGGTGCAGCGGTTCCATCGACCGGCCGAGCGGCGGGGCGTCCGGCGTCTCCACGCGGTTGCGGAGCAGCAACAACAAGTCGGTCAGGCACTCGTCGAACTCGATGGCCGCCCGCCGGCTGTTCAGGTTCTCGCGGTACAGTTCGGCCAAATCGGACTGCTGCCAGATGAGCGACGTGGCGGTGAGCGCGCCGAGCACCAGCAGGCACGCCGCCACCGCCACCACGGGCAACAACACGCGCGTCTGGAACCGTTTCATCCGCCCCTCCGCGGTGGTCGGCCGGCGACCAGTGTGACCCGTGTGCGACCAACACCCGCCGCGTGTGTCCTGGCCGGAGCCGCTAAAATTCTTTGGAATCGTCCCCGGCACATCGGTTGCTCTCCCGTTTCACACCCGCCACCCGTCCGGGAGAGTCGGCCGTGAACAATACCGCCCAAGGGCAGACCGGTCTACCCGCCGACCCGCTCGCCCGGCTGTCTGCCACCGTTGACCGCGCCGCCCACCTTCTGCCCGCCCAGGGGCCGATCGGCGTGTTCATCCACCACAACACCCTGCACGCCTTCGAGCACCTGCCGTTCGACGAGGCGGTCCAACGGGCCGGGAAGTTGTTCGGGTGCGAGCCGTACCTGAGCGAAGCCCGCTACCACCGCGAGCGATCCGCCGGCCGCATCACCGGCGACGACCTGCGGGCGGTGCTGACCGACGACCTCGGCGACCGCGGGCCGGTGGAATTGCCGTCCGGCGTCACGCGGTGGGCACTGCGGTTTGCCATGCTGACGCACCCGACATGGGAAGGCACAGCCGACGAGGTGCGGTGGAAGGTCGCCGCCGACGAAATCCCCACCCGCCACCCGGCACTCTGGACGCAGTGCGTGGACGCGGTCCACGCCGTGGCCGCCGCGGGCGTGCCGACTTCATTCGCCCGGCCCCGGGACGCGATCCTCGCCGCCACCGGCACTGACACCGATTTGTCAGTGAACGAGCTACTCGCCCGGTACACCGCCACGTTCCTCGATCAGGGCATGTCGCAGCGGCCGCAGCCGAACAAGGCGGGCGGGTTCTTCCGCGGCTTCTGCGAACTGTACGCCGGCGGGTGGCACGTCGAACCGTGGCGGCGGGAGTTGGCGACGGCGTGCCGGTGTGTGCTGGCCGCGGACACGCCGGCGGTGGCGTCGGCGCTCGAGTCGCTCACCGCGCTCGGCGTGAGCCAAGCCGAGTGGGACGCCTTCCTGGGTGCGACGGTGCTGTCGCTCCGCGGGTGGGGCGGCATGGTGCGGCAGGTGGAGCAGCGGGCCGACAGCGTCCACCACCCGATCCCGGACGGGTCGTTCGCCGAGTTCGTGGCGGTGCGGCTGCTACTGGACCGGGCGGCGGTCGCCGCCGTTAGCCCGACGCGCGAGCGAGGGGCGAACCACCCTTCCACCGAAGGAACCGGCCCCTCGGTCGCGCGTCGGGCTAACGAGACAGCGATTCAACGCGCCTTCGCCCTGTTCCAGGCGGCCCGTGCTGTCGGCTTGTCCGAAGCCACCCCCGACCTGCTCCGCGAGGTGGAAGCGTTCGCCCCCGTCGAACGCCGCCGGCTGTTCCACCGCGCCTACGAGCGGCGGCTGCGGGTCCGCACGCTCGACGCCCTGGCGTACCGCGTTTCGCACCCGGCCAAGCTGCCCGCGGCTCCGACGTTCCAGGTGATCACCTGCCTCGACGAACGCGAGGAGTCGTTCCGCCGGCACCTGGAGGAGGTCGCCCCGGACTGCCAGACGTTCGGCACCGCCGGCTTCTTCGCCGTGCCGATGTACTACCGCGGGGCGGCCGACGCCCACTTCGTCCCGCTTTGCCCGATCGACATCAAACCGGGCCACTGGGTGACGGAAAAGGTGGACGACCACGCCGCCGGCGACCACCAGAAGAAGGCCAAGCAGCGTTTGCGGCTGGGCAAGCTGTGGCACGGCTTCCACCTGGGCAGTCGCACGCCGGTGGTCGGCACGCTGCTCTCGGCGGCGGTCGGCGCGCTCGCGTCGGTGCCGCTCGTGGCCCGTGTACTGTTCCCTCGCCTGACGGCCAAAATTCGCGGCTCCGCCGGCCGGATGGTCCGCACCTCGCCGCACACCACGCTCGCACTGGAACGGGTGCAGCCGACCGCCGGCGACCACAACGGTCACCTCGGGTTCAGCATCCCCGAGATGGTGACCCAGGGCGAGCGGTTGCTCCGTGACATCGGGCTGATCGACGGCTTCGCACCACTGGTGTTCGTCCTCGGGCACGGGTCGGGCAGCCTGAACAACCCGCACAAGAGCGCCTACGACTGCGGGGCGTGCGGGGGCAGCCCGGGCGCGCCGAACGGGCGGGCGGCGGCGCACATGCTGAACGACCCGCGGGTGCGCACCGGGCTGGAGGAGCGGGGGATTCGCATCCCGACGGGGACGTGGTTCGTCGGCGGCTACCACAACACATGTGACGATTCGGTCACACTGTTCGACGCCGAGCGGCTGCCGCCCGAACTGGTGGGCGAGTTCACGAAGGCACGGGCGGACCTTCAGCAGACGTGCGACCGCAACGCGCACGAGCGGAGCCGGCGGTTCGAGTCGTGCCCGCTGACGGCCACCCCGGAGGAGGCGCACAAGCACGTCGAGGGGCGGAGCGAAGACCTGGCGCAAGCCCGGCCGGAACTGGGGCACGCCACAAATGCAATCTGCGTCGTCGGCCGCCGCGACCGCACCCGCGGGCTTTACTTCGACCGCCGGGCGTTCCTCACCAGCTACGACCCGACGCAGGACACCCCGGACGCGGCGGTGCTGGCCCGCACGCTGGCGGCAGTGTTCCCGGTGTGCGGCGGCATCAACCTGGAATACCTGTTCAGTCACACCGACCCGGCCGGGTACGGGTGCGGGACCAAACTGCCGCACAACATCACCGCCCTGCTCGGGGTCGTGGACGGGGCGGGCGGCGACCTCCGCACCGGCCTGCCGTGGCAGATGACCGAGATCCACGAGCCGGTGCGGCTGCTCGTCATCATCGAGACGACGGAAGCGGTGATGCGGGCACTGATGACGGCCAACCCGACCGTCGGCGAGATGACCCGCAACGGGTGGGTGCAGGTGGCACTCCAGCACCCGACCACCGGACGGCTGAGCGTGTTCGACCGTGGCAGTTCGTGCCCTACCAGCCGAGCGGCGAGCCGCTGCGGCGGGTGCGGGCGTCGGCCGAGTGGTACGGCGGGCGGCGGGAACACCTGGAGTTCGTCGAAGTCGCTTCGGCGGCAGGGGGGCGGGCGTGAACGACATCCTGTATTGGCTTGGAGTGACGACGGTGGCGGCACCGGCCGCAGTCACGCTGCTGCTCGCCGTACTGCTGCTGCTCGTCCGCCCGCCCGAGTGGGTGACGCACCGCCTGTTGCAGTGCGGCATCGTGGTCGGGCTGGCGGCGGTCGTCTGCGTGCTCGTGCTCATGCTGGTGGGCGGCGAGCGGGACGTGAAGGTGAACCTGGGCACCTGGGTCCACGTGCCGCCGAACTACCACTTCCAGTTGGAGTTCCTGTTCGACCGCCTGTCGGTGCCGTTCGCCGCGCTCAGCCTGATGCTGTGCGGGGTGATCGGCGCGTTCGCCGCCCGGTACATGCACCGAGAGCCGGGCTTCCACCGCTTCTTCCTGCTGTTCGCCCTGTTCGCCACCGGCATGACCGCGGCGGCCGTGTCCGGGTCGGTGGAGACGCTGTTCGCCGGGTGGGAGCTGGTCGGGCTGTCGAGCGTGCTGCTCATCGGCTTCTTCCACGAGCGGCCGGCCCCGGTGCGGAACGGCTTCCGCGTGTGGGTGGTCTACCGCGCGGCCGACGCCGCCCTGCTGCTCGCCGCCATCCTCACGCACCTGATGGTGAAGGAGCACGACGGCGACTTCCACCACCTGCTCGGCACCGGGGCGTGGCCCTACGAGGCGGCCACCGTGGAGCCGTGGCAGGCGACGGTCATCGGCGGGCTGCTGCTGTTCGCGGCGGCCGGCAAGTCGGCCCTGCTGCCGTTCAGCGGGTGGCTGCCGCGGGCGATGGAAGGGCCGACGCCGAGTAGCGCCGTGTTCTACGGCGCGCTGTCGGTTCACCTGGGGGCGTTCCTGCTGTTGCGCGTCAGCGCGCTGTTCGAGGCGTCCGCGGTGCTGGCGTCGGTCACGCTCGCCCTCGGGCTGTGTACGGCCGTGTACGCGGCGGTGGTCGGGCGGGTGCAGACGGACATCAAGTCGGTGCTGTCGTTCGCCTCGCTCACCCAAGTCGGGATCATCGTCGGCGAGATCGGGCTGATCGGGCTAGTTGCCCACCAACTGCCCGACGCCTGGGGCGAGGCGCTGTGGTACATCCCGCTCGCCCACCTGATGGGGCACGCCTGCCTGCGGACGCTGCAATTCGTGCGGGCACCGAGCCTGCTGCTGGATTACAAGGCGGTCGAGAATGCCATCGGCGACAAGCTGCCGCGGCCGGCCACGTCGCCCGCCCTGGGGCTGTACCGCTTCGCCCTCGACCGCGGGCACCTGGACGCCCTGCTGAATGAATACGTCGCCGGCCCGTTCGTCGCCGTGTTTCGCTTCTTCGACCGCCTGGAAAATAAGTGGGCCGACTGGCTGAACGGCACCGCGGGCGACCCGACGACTCCCTCGGAGGGAGTGGGCTTCGCGGGGCGACCGACGGCGTCCCCGTCCCCTGTACCGCACGCCCCCGCCGAACTGACGGAGCTCCGCCCGTGACCTGGGACGATCTGCCCCTGCTGGAAATCGCCGTCGCGGTGCCGCTGCTGCTCGCGGTGCCGGCCGCGTTCGTGAAGGACAAAATGACCGGCGTGTGGTGGGCGACGGCCGGGTGCGGGCTGGCGTTGCTGGCCGCCGCCGCCGCCTGGGCGGTGCAACACTTCACCCCCAGTCAGGGCGGCGGCCCGCTGTTCCGCGTGGACGAGCTGAGCGCCCCGCTGCTGCCGGTCGTCGCCCTCCTGCACCTGCTCACCGCCGCCACCACCTCGCGGTCGAAGGCCGAGCGGTTCGCCCCCGCCCGCTTCCTCCTGTCACTCGCCCTGCGGCTGGCCGCGTTCAGCACGCTCGACCCGAACCTGCTCGTCCCGCTCCTGATCGCCTGCGTGGTGCCGCCGTACTTCGACCTGCGGGGCCGCGGAAAGCCGACCCGCGTGTACGCCGTTCACATGGCCGTGTTCGCCGCACTGCTGTCGCTCGGGTGGGTGGCCGGTGCGGCCGGGCAGCGGGAGTCGGGGGCGGTGCTGTTCGTGCTGGCGGCCCTCGTGCGGGGCGGGGTGCTGCCGGCGCAGGTGTGGGTGCCCGACCTGTTCGCCAACGGGTCGCTCAGTTCGGCCCTGCTGTCCGTCGGCCCGCTGGTGGGCGTGTACGCGGCGGTACGGCTGGCCGTGCCCGACGCGCCGGCGTGGGTGCTGCCGGTGGTGACGGTGCTGTCGCTCGTCACGGCCGTGTACTCGGCCGGGATGGCGGTGGTGCAAACGGACGTGCGGCGGTTCGTCGCCCACCTGTTCGTCAGCTTCGCCTCGCTCGTGTTCGTCGGGCTGGAGGTTCACACCCGCGAGAGCAGCACCGGCGCGCTCGCCCTGTGGTTCTCGCTGATGTTGTCGGCCACCGGCCTGGGGCTGGTGGTGCGGGCGGTCGAAGACCGCTTCGGCCGGCTGTCGCTCACCACCCACCTCGGGCTGTACGAGCGGTCGCCGCTGCTGGCGGTCGGCTTCCTGGTGTGCGGGCTGGCGTGCGTCGGCTTCCCCGGCACGGTCGGGTTCGTGTCGGCCGAGCTGCTGGTGGACGGCACCCTGCACGCCAACCCGTGGGTGGGGGTGACGGTCATCGCCGTCAGCGCGCTCAACGGCATCGCCGTGCTGCGGGACTTCTGGCGGCTGTTCACCGGCCGGCGCGCGTCGGCGGGGGCGGGCGACATGCCACTCTCGCTGACGGAGCGGCTGACAGTGGTCGGCCTGTGCGTGCTGCTGGTGGCCGGCGGACTTTACCCGCAACCCGAACTGGACTCCCGCATCAGGGCCGTGGACGCCCTGTTCCCGCCCGGCGACCGCCCGGCGGGCGACGCCCCACCGCCGCACGCCAACTGACCGCCTGAACCTTCCCCAACACTCCCGCGTCCGGTACAGTACCACTCGGTCGGTGGACGGGCCGGACGATCGCCGCCGGGCAACCGGGGGAGGAAAGTCCGGGCTTCATAGGGCGCGGTGGTGGGTAACCCCCACCCCCGGTAACGGTTCGCATCCCGGTGCGGGCCGCCAACGGGCGGGAAAGTGCAACAGAAAGGATACCGCCCTCGCAGCGGTCAGCGGTCAGCGGTCAGCGGTCAGCCAGACAAGACGCCCATTTTTCTGGCTGACCGCTGAC
>JANNQE010001295.1:0-10363 GCA_031441625.1 Planctomycetia bacterium | reverse complement strand
GCTCTCGGAGAGAGCGGGCCACCCTACTTACTGGCAGGGCACGCACACCGGCACGCACCGCGTGACCGGCCGGCAGACCGTGTACGCCTGCATCTCGCACACCGTCTGCGGCACCATCTTGCACACCTGGTACTCCTCCATCCGGCACACGGTGCGGGTCTGATACCGCACCTGCTGCTCGCTCACCATGCGGCAGGTCATCGTCCGCACCACCCGCTGCCGCTCTTCGGTCTCGTACCGGCAGGTGCGGACCGGCACGTACCGCACGCACTCCTCCGGCACGTTCTCGGTGAACCGGCGGACGACGTTCCGCACGTGCTGCTCGACTTCCATGCGGCAGGTCGTGTACGGCACCGTCTGGGTGAACGTCTCGGGCACGATCTGGCAGGTGCGGCGGGTGACGTACCGCGTGTGCGTCTCAGGCACCACGCGGCAGGTGGTCACCGGGTACTGCACCGTCTTCGTCTCCGGCACGTAGCTGCACACCCGGCGGGTGACCATCCGCGTGTGCGTCTCGGGCACGATCCGGCAGGTCGTGTACGGCACTTGCCGCACGTGCTGCTCGGCCACCGTGTAGCAGTTGTACTTCGTCTCGTGCCGCACGTGCTGCTGGGCGACCGTCCGGCAGGTGGTGTACGGCACCTGCACCACTTTCTCTTCCGGGATGCGGACGCAGTGCGAGCGGGTGACCATCCGCGTGTGCGTCTCGGGCACCATGTGGCAGGTGGTGTACGGCACGCACACCATTTCGGTGTACGGCACCTGGACGCAGTACGGCACCTGGACCGTCTCGCACACCGGCTTCCGCACGCAGTGCGTCTCCGTCACCGTCCGGCACTCCACCTTCGGCACGTACACCTTCTTGCACACCGTCCGGCCGGGGCACTGCACCTGCTGGCACACCACCTCGCCCGGCACGTACCGGCTGGTGCAAGTACACGGGTCGAACACGCACGTGCCGGGCGCCTGCACCCGCTGCGTGACGACCGGGCCGGGGATGAACTCGCTCACCGTCTGCCACTCGCCGGCGTCCACCGTCACCTGCCGCTCGGTCGTCACCGGCTCGACCACGAAGCTGGTGCGGGTCTCGTTCCGGAACGCCGTCTCGGTGCGGTAGCGGGTGACCGGCACCTGCCGCACGTGCTGCTGGTACTCGGCCCGCATGGTGGTGAACGTCTGCGGCTCCTGGGTCGTCTGCACCTCCGTGCGGAAGGTGGTGTACCGCTGCTCGCGGACGTGCTGCTCGACCACCTGCTGGTGCGTCGTGTACGGCACCTCCACGGTGTACGGCTCGACCACCTTGCGGTACGTCGTGTACGGCACGTCGCGGACGTGCTGCTCGACCACCTGCCGGTTGACGGTGTACGTCTGCGGCTCCTGGTACTCCTGCACCACCTGCCGGTTGACGGTGTACGTCCGCTCCTGCATGGTCGTTTCCGTCACCTGCCGGTTGACCGTGTACTGCACCGGCTTCTGGTACTCCTGCACCACCTGACGATTCACCGTGCGGGTGACCTCGCGGGTGTGCTGCTGGTACACCGGGCGGGTGGTGGTGTACGGCACCTGCTCGACCGTCTCGCGGACGACCGGGCGGTTGACCGTGTACCGCTGCTCCTGCATGTGCGTTTCCACCACCGGCTTGGTGACGGTGAACGTCTGCACCTGCTCGTGCGGCTCGTACACCGCGCGGGTGGTGGTGTACGGCACGGCTTCGGTCACCGTGTCGTACACGGGCCGCTGGGCGGTGGTCGTCTGCGGCTGGTACACCGTGCGATTGACCGGCCGGTACTGCGTCTCCTGCACGTACTCGGTGACGGTCTGATACTGCACGGCCGGGGCGGGGGCGGCCAGCCCGCAATCCCCGGCGGCGAACTGGGCCGGGGCGACGAACGGGGCCGGGTAGCGGCACAGCCCGCAATGGAAGGCGCTGGCGTCGGCCGCGGACAGCAGGCCGACGACGACCGCCAGTGACGGCGCGAATCGGAATACGAAGTTCATCCTTCACCTCGCCTGGGGAGCATCTCGGGTGTGGGAATCAACAGCGGGGACGCGGGAACACATTCGACTCTGGCTAGTCTGCCGGACGGACACCCCCGCGCCGACTCCGGGGCGGGCGGTTCAGCGGATTTCGTGGCAGGCAGGGTCGGCGCACCTCGCGCACCCGACCGAGACAGCAAGATGAGGAGAACCGGCACAGCCGGGGAATCGGCAGAGTCGGATCGGGGGAGCCTAGCGCGCAGGGGCGTTCATCAGGGGTGACGTGGCGGTGTCGTCGCCCCGAGCTTGCGAGGGGAATGCGTTCGCACCCTCGCAAGCTCGGGGCGACGACACGGTCTCCGTCGGCCCGTTGATGGCGGTGATTCCGTGACCCGCACCCGCATTCAACCACCTCCGCTCGACCCAGCGGTGGAACGCCCAGGCGGTCGCCAGTGCCGCGGTCACGCACACCGGCATCGTCACGCACAGCGTCTGGGTCGGGCTGGTCAAGCCGAGCGCCACCGCCAGGTGGGTGAGCAGGTACACCACCGGCCCGTGGAGCAGGTACAGGCTGTAGCACCGTTCCCCGCACCACCGCAGCGGGACGAGCGCCCGCCACTTCGACGTGACGCCGTCGAGCGGTTCGAGCAGGCCGATCACGAAGGCGGCGGCGAACGCGGCGGTCAGTTGGGCGGGCACGCTCTGGGCGAAGGTGTTCCAGTCGGTCACGGACCGCGCGGCCCACACGACCGCGGCGAGCAGACCCACGTCGATCAACCGTCGGGCGAACGGCGTGGCGAAGTTGCGGCGGTAGTACACGGCGATGCCGGCGGCGAACGCCAGCCACGGCCCGCCGAAGAAGAAGCCATCGGTGGAGAACGGCAACTTCACCACGTCGGCCACGATCAGGAACACGCCCACGCTCACCACCGCCACCGCCGCGAACAGCCGCCGCGGGGCGAGTAGCACGACCAGCCCGCACAGCAGGTAGAACTGCTCCTCGTAGCAGAGCGTCCAGACGGACCAGTGGTAATAGCCCTTGGGCGGGCCGACGAAGTGCCACCGCCACTCCTCCGTGAGCGTGAGCGACCCGACCCACGACCACGCCGGCACGTCCGCCGGGTGCGTGGGGGACAGTTCGAGCGGCACACCGAGTTGCGTGCCCAGCCAGCTCAACGGAAAGTGCAGCAGGGCCGTGCCGACGAGGAACACCCAGAGCGGCGGGTAGATGCGGCGGAAGCGGCGGAGGAAGAAGCGGCCGGCCGGGTGCGGGCGGCGGCGGGCGGAGTCGGCGGCGGCGGCGATGCAATACCCGCTGATGACGAAGAACACGGGCACGCCGGTCCAGAAGTGGGCGAGCGGGCGGAGCAGGCGGCCGACGGCCGCGTCGAAGGTGCCCGACTCGGCGGACGGCAACTCGAAGTTGGTCAGGTGGGCGGCGTGGAACAGCACCACCATCAGGCACGCCAGCCCGCGCCAGGCGTCGAGCGTGTCGTACCGCGGGTTCCGCGGCGGGGGCAGGTCGGCGGCCGGTGCGGGCATGGGAATGATTAGCACACGGTTTGTCGGGTGGCCGACTCTCGCCGAGAGTCGGACGGGGGCCGAAACCTGGGAATCCAGCGTGGAGCGGGGGAGTGCCTTCACCCGCCTCACGGTTGTCACTCCGGCCAACGCCCCGTTCCGACTCTCGGCGAGAGTCGGCCACCCTATCAACGCCACGTCGGAGTTCCCCTTGCCCCCGTGCTGCCATCCGGGGTAGTGTCCGAATCGACACAGTGTCGAACGCAAGGACGCGTTCATGACGGACGACGACAAGACGGATTTCGGCTTCCGACACCGCCCGTGGTGGCTGCTCGCGGTGTGCGCGCTGGTGGCGGCACAGGTCGGGTTCGCGGTGCAACTGTTCGGCCCCGGCGGGTGGACGGCGGCGACCGACGACCGCCCCGTGCTGTCCGGCCGGCACCCGCTGCACCAGTACCACGCCGGCCTCGGCGCGGGCGCGATCCGCGACGGCGGCACGGCGTCGGCGTTCGACCCGCACTTCCAGGCCGGCTACCCGAAGACGCCTGTGTTCGACGCCCCCGCACGGGTGGCCGAGCCGATCTACCTTCTAATGGGCAAAGCCGACCACGCCCCCGCCGCGTACAAGACGACGCTGCTTCTGCTGTGCGCGGTGGTGCCGCTCGTGTTCGCCGCGGCCGGCCGCGGGTTCGGCATCCACGCCGGCGGCACGGTGTGGGCGGCGGCGGGCGGCTGCCTCGTGTGGTGGAGCGGACCCGTGCGGGCGGTGTTCGACGCCGGGCACCTGGACCTGCTCGCCGTCGGGCTGGCGTTCGTGCTGTTCCTCGGCGGCATGGCCCGGTACGCCCGCCAGCCGGGGCCGAGCGGGTGGGCGACCATGACCGCCGCGTCGGTGGTCGGCTGGTACGTCCACCCGGTCGCGTGGTGCGGGCTGCTGCCGGCGGTCGGCGTGTTCTACCTGGTGGCCGCCCCGCGGCACGGGCTGGCGTGGCACCTGGGCGCGACCGCCGTGCCGGTGCTGGGCGTGGTGGCCAACCTGTGGTGGCTGGCCGACTGGGCCGCCTTCTGGTGGGTGAAGTGCGAGCCGACCGACGGCACGCCGGCGGACCTGTCCGGCCTGTGGAACGTCGGCGAAATCGTCGGCACGCTGACGGCCGGCGGGTGGCCGCCGCTGGTGTTCGCGGCGGTCGGGCTGGCGTGCATGATCCGCAAGGAGCGGTGCGGGGCGGCCGGCGGGGTGATCGCGTCTGTGGCGGTGGCGGTGTGCGCGGCCCGGTGGGGTGAAGCGACCGGGACGGAGGCGAAACATGCCGCGGCGGGCGTGCCGGCGCTACTGGTGCTGCCGGCGGCGTTCGCCGCGGCCGAGTTCTTCAAGCGGATGAAGGTCGGCCCGGTGATCGCGGTGGGCATCGCCGGCGGGCTGCTGGCGGCGGCGTACCACCAACCGACGGCCGAGTTGACACAATTGGTCGTGCCCCCGGTGTCGCCGCTCGTGGTCGGGTTGAACGACTCACAGACGGAAATCGTGGACGCGATTAACACCCGTACCACTGCCGAGGCCCGCATCCTGATCGAGCAGACCGCCGACGAATGGAACTGGACCCCGCTGCTCGCCCCGCTCACACACCGCCACTTCATCGGCGGACTCGACGCCGACGGCGGCTTGGAACACTCGAGCATCGAGCTGAGGAACGGCAAACTCGCAGGGCGTGTGTTGGCCGAGTGGACCGCCGCGGATCGCGCCGAGTATGTGCGGCGGTACAACGTCGGCTGGGTGCTGTGTCGAACCGCGGAAACGACCGCGTGGTGGGCGAGCGACCCGACGGCGAAGGAGATCGCCCGCTTCGACCACGCCGGCGGGCCGGTGGTGCTGTTCGAGTTGAACCGCACGCGGTCGTTCGTGCTGAGCGGCACGGCGACGGTCGAGCGGATGGACCGCGGGCGGATCGTGCTGCGGGACGTGATGCCCGACGCGGAAGGCAAAGTGCGGCTCAGCTTGCACCACCAGCCGCAGTTGAAGACCTCGCCGTTCCCGCTGGTGGAACCGACCGCCGAGAAAGACCCGCACGACCCGATCCCGTTCCTGACGTTGGAAGTGCGGACGCCGTTGTCGCGCGTCACGCTGGCGTGGAAGAAATGAGGGAGTGAAGTCCCGAAGGGACGACGGGGAATAGCCAGGGGTGCAGCGAGCGAAGCGAGCGCAACCCCTGGACACGACGACCAACAATACCGCAGTCCCGAAGGGACGACGCGCCGGAGGCTCGCCCGTGCCCCAATCCTTCGCCGCTGTTCCGCTGCACATCGTGTTCAGCACCAAAGGCCGCGAGCCGATCCTGCCGCCCGAGCTGATCCCCCGGTTGCGGGCCTACGTGACGAACATCATGGCCGAACTCGACTGCGCCCTGCTCAACGCCAACGGGGTGTCGGATCACGTTCACCTGCTCGCCTCGCTCGGCCGCACCATCGCCATTGCGGATTTGATGAAGAAGGTGAAGGCCGGGTCGTCGCGATGGATTCACGACACGTTTCCGGAGCTTCGGCATTTTGCCTGGCAGTCGGGGTACGGGGCATTCGCCGTCAGCCCGACGCTGCTCAAGCCGGTGAACGAGTCTATCGACCGCCAGCCGGAGCATCACCGCACCCATTCGTTTCAGGACGAGTTCCGGGGGTTGCTGAAGGAGCATGGCCAGACGTGGGATGAGCGGTACGTGTGGGATTGAGTAAGCGTCGTCCCTTCGGGACTACGAGGTGGTTGGTACTCGCGACCAGGGGTTCCGTCGCGGCGTTGCCGCTCCGTCACCCCTGGCTATTCCCCGTCGTCCCTTCGGGACTCCACCCGGTCACTCCGTTCCCGGTTCCAATCTCTACCCCCTTCGGATGTGGCACTCGACATCCCACTCGGCCACGGCCGCGTTCAGCTTCTCGCCCACCTCGTCGAACCGCTTGCCGCTCATCACCAACACCACCTCCACGCGGTCGCGGTCCACGTCCGGGGCGAGCTGGCCGTCGGGTTCGTAGGTCAGGCCGTTCAGCACGCTCAGTTCGAACCCCGTGTCGCCGAACTCCGGCAGCTCCTTCAACTCCTCCAGCAGCACGGCCAGCTTGCCCACCTCGAACCGCCCCTGCGCCTCGCGGTTGTTCAGCACCACGTTCAGCGCCCGCTCCTCCGCGTCGGTCAGCCGCACCACCGACACCGGCACTTCGGTCACGCCCAGCTCCTTCAGGATGCTCAGCCGCATGTGCCCGCCGACCACTCGCCCGCTCCGCTCGTTCCACACCAGCGGTTCCACCAGTCCGAAGCGTTGCAGGCTGCGTTTCAGTTTGCGGTACGCCTTGTCGGTCGGCTTCAGCGGCACCCGCGGGTTGTACTCGGCCGGGGTCAGTTGATCGACCGGCAGCGTCCGCACCTCGAGCGTGTGCATGGTGAATCTCCGGAGTGGGGGCCGGCATTCCACTTTCCGGGCGTGAGCGGTGGCCGGTCAAAGTGGGTTGCGGCGGAATGCCGACCAACTCGCCGGGGGGGGGGGGAAGTGGTGAGAGTGAGAGTAATTCGCCGACCCTGTGGCGTTCCAGTTCGCCATCCGTTATGCTCACCTTCCTGCCGGCTCGCCTCTCCCCGGTTGGTATCGCCATGCTCAGCTTCAGTTCGCCCGGATCGCGCCGCGAGTTCCTGCGTGTCGGCGGGTTGGCCCTCGGCGGGCTGAGCCTGTCGCAGTTGCACGCCCGCGGGGGCAGCACGCTCTCGTCGGCCGCGAGCGGGCCGCTCACCGACAAGTGCGTCATCTTCCTGTTCCTGCACGGCGGGCCGAGCCAGATCGAGACGTTCGACCCGCACATGGACGCGCCGGTCGAAATCCGCTCGGCGACCGGCGAAGTGAAGACGGTGCTGCCCGGTGTCACGTTCGGCGGCACGTTCCCGAAGCTGGCGGCGCGGGCGGATCGCATCTCGGTGGTGCGGTCGTTCGTGACGGGCGACGGCAACCACGACATCAAGCCGGTGGTGGGCAAAGACACCGCCGCGGCGAACCTGGGGTCGGCGTACGCCAGCGTGGCCGGGTCCACCCGCGACACCGGCATGCCGACGAACGTGGCCCTCTTCCCGCAGGCCATCGACCCGAAGTGCCAGCCGATGCAGGCCGGGTTCGGCAACTTCCTGGCGAGCGGGCCGTTCGGCCCCGGCAGCGTGCCGTTCGTGCCCGGCGGCGGCGGGCCGGCGCAGAAGAACCTGACGCTCGGCGTGCCGCAGGCGCAACTCGGCGACCGCCGCACCCTGCTGGCCGCGTTCGACAAGGCCAACCGCGAACTCGACGCCACCGGCGACAGCCTGGACGACACCCGCAACAAGGCGTTCAGCCTGCTGCTCGGCAACGCGGCCGAGGCGTTCGACCTGAGCACCGAAGACCCGAAGACGGTCGCCCGGTACGACACCGAGGCGCTGTACGACGTGTCCAAGATCGACAAGAAGTGGAACAACAAGAAGTTCTACACCGACAACGCCCGCACGCTCGGCAAACTGCTGCTGCTCGCCCGCCGGCTGGCCGAGCGCGGGGCCGGGTTCATCACGGTGACGACCAACTTCGTGTGGGACATGCACGCCGACGCGAACAACGCCACCATGACCGAGGGCATGGGGTACATGGCGCCGGGGTTGGATCACGCGGTGAGTACGTTCATCGACGACCTGAAGGACCGCGGGCTGAGCGACAAGATTCTGCTGGTGGCGTGCGGGGAGATGGGCCGCACGCCGAAGATCAACAAGAACGGCGGGCGGGACCACTGGGGCGACCTGGCCCCGCTGCTGCTGGCCGGCGGCGGGCTGAAGATGGGGCAGGTGATCGGCCAGTCGTCGCGGGACGGCGGGCGGCCGTCGTCCGACGCGATCAAGATCCCGAACCTGCTCAGCACCATCGCGCACACCATGTTCGACGTGGGCAAGCTGCGGGTGACTCGCGGCGTCGGCCGCGAGGTGCTGGCACTCGCCGACGCGGCACCGATTCCGGGCCTGCACGGGTGAAGGTACAATTCGACGAGCACTCCACGGGGAACGTCATGACCAGCATCGCCGACGAACTGCCGCCCGAAGTGGCCCAGGCCATCGACCCCGCGTGGCGGGCGAACGAAGCCGCATATTGGGCAGTGCGGGATCAACTGCTCGCCCGCTTCCGGGACCAGTGGGTGGGGTTCGCGGACGGCACGGTGGTGGCATCCGGGGGAAGCCCGGTGGCCGTGTTCCACGCGGCCGAGGCGGCGGGCGGCAGCCCGTTCGTCACCTGCGTCGGGCGGGAGGACGAGCCGTGCCGGATGCGGCGGGCCAGTTTCCCCTACGACACCACCTACCCCGGTGAACCGCTGCCGGTGTTGTCGGCCGAATTCCGCCCGACGAGCGGGGTGGTTGGCCTCACCTTGGATCGTGTTATCGCAGACACCGGGGCGGACGCCACTGCGTTGCCGTGGGCAGACTGCCAGCGGATGAACCTGACGCCCGCCCAGGGCCGGCCGAGTCGGATGGGCGGGGTGGCCGGCGGGAGTGCGGCCACGCTCCTCTTCCGCGTGTGGGTGGTGTTGGACGGACAAGAGTACCCGTGCCGCCTTCAGGCCGATTTCATCGGGCACGAGCGCATCCTCGGCCGCGACGTGTTGAACCGGGTGGAGATCCTCTTCCGCGGGCCGACGGCCGAACTGGTGGTCAACCCGTAAACCGTGTTCGATGTGTCTGCTTGTCCCCTTCGGAGTTTCCGCCGTGCCCCGTTCGCTGCTCGCACTTCTGCTGATCGCGCCTGCCCTGCTCGCCGCCGATCCTGTGAAACCTGCCCGCAAGAAGGTGGAGCTGTCCGCCGAGGCGCTCGCCATCCACAAAGAGATGCCGGTGTTCGACGGGCACAACGACCTGCCGTGGGCGCTCCGCACCAAAGATGGCGCGTCCTTTGAGGTGGTGGACATCACCAAGAGCCAGCCGAAGTTTCACACCGACCTGCCGCGGTTGAAGAAGGGCGGCGTGGGTGCGCAGTTCTGGTCGGCGTACGTGCCGGTGGACACGGCCAAGACCGGCAAGGCGGTGATGACCACGCTGGAACAGATCGACGCCATCCACCGCCTGTGTGCCGACTACCCGAACGATTTGGAGATGGCGTACACCGTCGCCGACATCGAGCGCATCCGCAAGGCGGGGAAGATCGCCTCGCTCATCGGCGTGGAGGGCGGGCACAGCATCGACGGCAGCGTGGGCACGCTTCGCACCTTCTACAAACTCGGCGTGCGGTACATGACCCTCACGCACTCGGAGAGCTTGGATTGGGCCGACGCCGCGACCGACAAGCCGAAGGCGAACGGGCTGAGTGCGAAGGGGAAAGAGATCTTGCTGGAAATGAACCGCCTCGGGATGCTGGTGGACATCTCGCACGTGTCGCCGGACACGATGAAGGCGGCCATTGCCACGAGCAAAGCGCCGGTCATCTTCTCGCACTCGTCGGCGCGGGCCGTGGCCGATCACGCGCGGAACGTGCCGGACGACGTGCTCAAGCTGATGCCGAAGAACGGCGGGGTGGTGATGGTCAACTTCTACAGCGGGTTCGTGGTGCCCGAAGGCGCGCGGGCGATGACGAAGATGTTCGACGTGGTGCGGGAACTGCGGGCGAAGTACGGCGAAGACAACGAGAAGTTCCGCGAGGCGATCAAGGCGTGGCAGAAGGAGAACGACTACCCCCGCGGGAGCGTTCACGACGTGGTCGATCACATCGAGCACGTCATCAAGCTGGCCGGTGTCGATCACGTCGGGTTGGGGTCGGACTACGACGGCATCAGCAAGACGCCGGAGCAGTTGGAGGGCGTGGACTGCTACCCGTACATCACGCAGGAGTTGCTGAAC
>JANNQE010001294.1:0-2011 GCA_031441625.1 Planctomycetia bacterium | reverse complement strand
AAACGGACGGCCGAGGCCACCCACGAACTGGTGGCCGACTTCCACCGGCGGACGGGCGGGCGGATCCCGTGGCTGATGACCTCCGATGAGTACCCGGTGTCCGCGGACGCCATCCGCGCCGCCTACGGGCGGGAGGTCACCCCCCTGCGGACGGGGAAGCCGGGGCGGCCGCGGAAGCCGACGGTGGTGATGCCCGCCGGGCTGACGTACGCCACCGTGCACAAGCACAAGGCGAACGGGCGGGTGGTGTCGGTGAGCACCACCCTGGTGTTCGGCACGTGGTTCGGGCTGCTGCTGGCGTTGGCCATGTCGGCGGTCAGCCGGGTGGTGAACACGGCGTTCGTCGAGCGGCACAACGGGACGGATCGGGATCGGTGCAGCCAAAAAGGGGCGGAAGAGGTACGAGTCCTCGAAGGTGTGGGACGTGCACTTGGCGGCCACGCGGTTCAGCGACTTCAGCTACAACTTCTGCTGGCCGGTGGGGACGCTGCGGCAGATGGGGCTGACGGGCGGTGGCGGTCACGAACACCCGCGATGGCCGGCAGACTCACCGATCACGTGTGGTCCCTCCGCGAATGGATCACCTTTCCCGCCGTACAACGGCGATAGGACACACCTCGATTTTGGAACCACGGCGAAAGGTGATGCGCTGCGGCGGGTTCATTCCCCTCTGAGCACTCCACCGTGTACGACCTCCCGCCGTCCGGCCGGTTGTCGCGAACCGAGCCGTCAGTGCTGACCACGACTACCTGCCTGAAGTGCCAGAAGCCGGACACCGTCGGCGTCCGGGGACGATGACGTGGCGGGGGTTGCGGCCGAGCATCCGGCAGACGGCGAGTGCATACGAGCGGGACCTACGGCTGACGACGGCGGCCTTCCGTCCCATCACCGAACGACTCACCCGCGCACTCACCATGTCCAAGTGGGGCGTCACCATCCATCCCAGGGAGCCGGAAGGGTAAGTTCCCTCCAATGCTTTGCCTGCTGCCATGAGGCCGCCAGTCGGTCAATTCGGGTTTCGTGGGTTTATTCCCGTTCTCACATCGCCGGCTGCCATGAAGCCGCCAGTCGGTCAACACGGGTTTCGGACTATTTTTCCCGATCTCACATCGCCGGCTGCCACGAAGCCTTCGCTCGGTCAACACGGGATTCTTGGGTTTTTCACCTTCTCACCTCGCCTCCCGCCATTCCGCCGTCGGGTGGTCAACACCGGTTTCGGAGGATTCTCCGTCACGCTTGGATCGACGGTTGCCAGGAAGCCGTCGGGCGGTCAACTCGTGTTTCGGTGGATTTTCCGTCCCGCTCGAATGGCCGACTGCCAGGAAGCCGACGGTCGGTCAACTCACGTTTCGTGGGATTTTGAGGTTGTCACATGGCCGGGCAGTTCCCTCGCTCATCACGGCTGGAACCACGGGTCGTCGCGGATCGACGCCAGGCACTCGTCGAGCGTCTGGCCGGCGAACAGTTCGTGCCACTTCCCGGTGTGCCGCACGGAGGCCCGGTTGGACCGGCCCACCCGCACGGAACGCGCCACGCCCGGCTCTCGCGTGACGAGCCCGAGGTCTTCCAACTTCACGACCATCGCGTGAACCGACGGCGGCATGGCCCGAAAGAACGCCCGCAGGTCCGTCTCGGCCAGTCCCAGGCGGCGCAGTTTCCGGTGCAGGCGGATGAACGACGCCGCTGTTGACCGACGCCACTTGCCGGATCGGCAGGGCGGCCGCCTGCTTCGGGCGCCGATGACGTTGTTGTCGAGACCAACGCATTCGCCAGGAATCTGATGCCCGTAGCCCTGGCGACGCGGGGCATTTCGAACGCGTCACCTCGTCCTGGCACAACCCCAAAAAACCAAAATCTGGAGTTGTAAAATTCCCAAACACACCGCCGACATGTGCCCGGTGTCGAAATCCTGAAGCGTCATCGACATCAACAAGCCGTTGATGTCCGATTCACACTCACCAGTGGCGACGGGCGCTTGCGGGCCAGATTCTCGGCCCGCTTCCGACACAAC
>JANNQE010001293.1:0-8790 GCA_031441625.1 Planctomycetia bacterium | reverse complement strand
CCATAACACCCCGGGCTCCACCCCCGGGGCCTGGGGCCGCCCCCCCTCCGGGGCTACGAATCAGCCCCCCTGGGCCCACCGCCAACAGCCCCGGGTGTCCACCCTGGGTCCGTTTCGCGGCGAACACGTTTTGGTATCATTTCCCCGCCCGCTCTCCCCCACGTTCCGGACCACCGCCATGCCACGCGCACTCCTCGCGCTGCTGCTCCTTGCGTCTCCCGCGTTCGCACAAAAAGAGTTCGGGTTCGACAACCGCAAGGGGTCCGGTCAGGCGTACCTGAAGCCGGACGAGACGGTGGCGAAGATGAGAGTGCCGGCCGAGTTCGAGGTGAAGCTGTTCGCCGGCGAGCCGGACCTGGCCAACCCCATCGCCTTCAGCATCGACGAGAAGGGCCGCGTGTGGGCCGTCGAGTGCTTCGAGTACCCCAGCCGCACGCCGAAGGGGAAAGCGCCCCGCGACCGCATCGTGATCCTGGAAGACACCGACGGCGACGGGAAGTGCGACAAGCGAACGGTGTTCTGCGAGGGCAAAGACTTCCCGGTGCCGGAGGAGCGGAAGAAGGCCGGGCTGGGGGCGTTTGATTTGGCATCGGGCATCGAGGTGGGCAACGGCGGGGTGTACGTCGGTGCCCCGCCGTACCTCTGGTTCATCGAGAACAAGGACGACAAGCCGGGCAAGTTCGAGCCGGTGCTGAAGGGGTTCGGCAGCGAAGATACGCACGAGATGCTGAACACCTTCCAGTGGGGGCCGGACGGCTGGCTGTACGGCCTGCACGGCGTGTTCACCAACAGCAAGGTGCAACCACTCGACGGCCCGGAGACGCGGATGAACGCCGCCGTCTGGCGGTTCCACCCGAAGACGAAGAAGTTCGAGATCTTCGCCGAAGGCACGAGCAACCCGTGGGGCATGGACTGGCGGAACACCGACGGGCAGTTCATCCTGGCGTGCTGCGTCATCCCGCACCTGTACCACATCGTGCCGGGCGGCATCTACAAGCGGCAGGCGGGGGCGAGCTTCAACCCCTACGCCTACGGCGCGATTCCAGAAATCAGCGACCACACTTTCCACAAGGAGAGTGGGTGGGCACACGCCGGGCTGATCTCGCTCGACGTGCCGCACATGCCGGAGAAGTACCGCAACTCGGTCATCTTCGGCAGCATCCACGGGTGCAGCGTCAAGCAGAACATCCTGAAGCCGAACGGCAGCAGCTACACCGCCAGTCGTGGGGATGACTTCCTCGTTTCGGGCGACAAGAACTTCCGCCCGATCAACATGAAGTGGGGGCCGAACGGAGACATCTACCTGATCGACTGGCACGACCAGATGCCCTGCCACCAGGCCAAGCCCGACGAGTGGGACTACGAACGCGGTCGCGTGTACCGCATCCAACTGAAGGGCACGAAGACGAAGAAGGCCGAGGATTTGGGGAAGAAGACGGAGATTGCGCTGTCCGAACTCGTGATCGGTAAGGATCCGTACACAGCCCGAACGGCTTTGCGGTTGCTCTGGCAACGCATCGGGGAACGCAGAGACAAAGGAATGCAAAATGACCTCGACGATTACCGCATGTACCACGCCCTAGCGAGGAAAGGGAACCTGTGGGCAGAGTGGGTGACTTCTGCGTGGGCAGAGCGGGGGGCCTCGTATCTCAACAAGGCCAACCTGAACAAAGGAGCCGCTGCCCGGAGCGCACAATTGCGGTACTTCGCAGAAACGGCCGTGATCACCAACGAGTTCATCGACAATCTGACAAAGCACGCAGCCGAGGAGAACGAGCCCACCGTTCGCCGGGAGTACGCCTCAATTGCCGTTCGCCTCGCCGACAAGTACGAAGTCACGCTGCTGATTCGCACACTGATGGCGCATAAGGAAGACGCCAAAGACCCGGTGATCCCGCAACTGGTGTGGCTCGCGTACGAGAAGGTGCTGGCGAACCGCATCAAGCAGAAGGACACCCCGAGGACGCTGCCCGGCAGCGAGAAGGCGGGCGAGGCGCTGGAGGCCGAACTCGCGTTCCTCGCCAAAGAAGCCCCGGAAAACATCTTCGTCCGCGATCACATCGTGCCGAAGGTGATGCGGCGGTTGGTCGCCACCGGCGACGCGGCCGACCTGAAGCTGTGCGTCAAGTTCCTCGCCGACGTGAAGGACACGAACACCCGCGAGAAGGCGCTCGACGGGCTGGTGCTCGCGCTCGCCGATCAGACCGTCGATGCCCCGGCCGAGTGGAAAGCGATTCGTGACGAGCTTCGTAAGGACGCCAAGCTGGCCGGGTACGTCAACAAACTGGCCGTGAACTTCCGCGACCCGGAAGCGGTGCAGCGTGCCCTGGCCGTGCTGAATGACGCAGCCAAATCAGACGGGGACCGTGCCGAAGCCGTCCGCCAACTGGTGCAACTGAAGGCGAAAGAAGCCCCCGACCTGCTCCGCAAGCTCGCCCTCACCGACGGCGAGAAGGCGATGCCGGTTCGCGTCGAAGCCGCCCGCGGGCTGGTGGCGTTCGACAAGCCGGACTTGCCGAAGGCGGTGCTGGACAAGTGGGCCACCCTGCCCGCGAACCTGCGAAACGAGTTGGTCAACACGCTCGCCGCCCGCAAGCCGTGGGCGATGGAACTGCTCAAGGCGATGGACGCCAAGACCATCGACCGCGGCCTCGTGACGGACAACACCGTCACCCGGATGCAGGCGTTCAACGACAAGGACGTCAACGCCCTGATCGAAAAAGCGTGGGGCAAGACGCGGAAGACGCCCGACGAACTGAACAAGCTAATCGACAAGACGCGGGCCAGCCTGGGCACCTCGGCGGCGTCGTTCACTGCGGGCAAGAAGGTGTTCGAGGCCCAGTGTGCGAAGTGCCACAAGTTCGACGGCAAGGGGGCGGAGGTCGGGCCGGCGCTCGACGGGGCCGGCCGCGACATCGAGTATTTGCTGGCCAACGTGCTCGACCCGAACCGCGTGGTCGGTGCGCCGTACTTCGTCCGCACCGCCAGCCTGACGGACGGTCAGGTGATTCAAGGGCTGCTGCACGCCGAGGACGACCAGAGCATCACGCTCAAGACCGAGAACGCCGTGCTCAAGCGGATCGCCAAGAAGGACCTCGACGGGGCGGTGAAGGTGGCCGAGAAGTCGATGATGCCCGAAGGTCTGAGCTACGGCATGACGGAACAGGACTTCCGCGACCTGATCCGGTACGTGATGGCCCACCCACACCTGACCGACGTGAGCCTGGACGGCAAGAAACTGACCGTGCCTGTGACCGGGCGGATCGCACTACCTCAGGCGAAGGACACGAACGAGGTGGAACTGCTGTTCGACGTGACGGCGGCCGACGACGTGAAGACCACGCTGCAACTGGGCGGCGAGTTCGTGAGGGGGTTCGTCGTGACGCTCGACGGGAAGGCGGTGGCGGTGGACGGCAACGCGGCCCCGCTCACGCTGGGCAAGGGCAAGCACACGCTGACGGTCACGGTGAGCTACAAGGGCGGGCTGGCGTGGGCGACCGCCCGGTTGCTCGACCCGGACCGAAAGCTGACGCCGGAGAAGTGAAGACTTGTGGCGGGGAAAGTCGTCGCACGTTCCGCGGGCGGTCGCGTGGGCTGACGGGAGAACCTGGAGTCGGTTTGCACCGTTCGCGAAGCAAACGGCGACTTTGTGGACACGCCCCCGCAAATCACCTAAGCTTCGGTTCACGCCGGTTCTCAGTGGTGGCTCGCCCCCGGTCACACCGGCGGGTTCGCCGCAACTCGTGACGCCGGCGCTACTTGTGCATCACCGTCCGCGGCCGGTCGATTTCCCACGCGGTGGGAACTTTCGCCCCCGGCGGCCCGTCTCAGACGCAGACCCGCGTGAACCACGACGACCGACGCCTGATTGCCGAGGTTCTCGCCGGGAACTCGGCGGCGTTCGGTGAGTTGGTGGTGCGGTACCAGGACCGCCTGTACAACGTCGCCTACCGCGTGCTCGACAACTCCGAAGACGCGGCCGACGTGGTGCAAGACGTGTTCGTGAACGCCTACACGTCGCTCAAGTCGTTCAAGGGCGACAGCGAGCTGTTCACCTGGCTGTACCGCATCGCGTTCAACACCGCCATCAGCTTCAAACGCCGACGGCGGGGGATGGTGCGGATCGACGGGCACGGCGATGACGGCGGGATGGACCCCGAAGACCGCTCGACCGACACCGCTCCCGAAGCCAACATGGAGCGGGGCGAGGACGAGCGGGTGCTGGCCGAGGCGATGGCCAAGTTGTCGCCGGAACACCGCACGGTGCTGGTGCTGAAGGACATCGACGGGTTGAAGTACGAGGAGATCGCCGACGTGTTGGGCGTGCCCATCGGCACCGTGCGGAGCCGGTTGCACCGGGCGCGGTTGGAATTGCGGGGACTGCTTGACCCGGATCAGGTCGGCATGACCGACGGCGGCGATCCGGGCGAACGGCCGGTGTGAACCGCGGGTAGGGTGGTCCGCCCTCGCCGAGGGCGGGTGCTGATCCCGTCCTCGGTGAGGGCGGACCTTCCACCGATTGATTGCCGGAATAAGACCCGCCCTCGGCGAGGGCGGACCACCCTAACTGACATCCATGCTCACCGAACCCGAACAACTCCTGATTGCCGCCGCCGTTGATGGTGGCCTGACGCCCGTCGACGCGAAGGCGCTCGACCGCCTGTTGGCGTCCAAGCCGGAAGCGGGCGTGCTGCTCCGCCGGCTGAAGGCGAACGCCGCACGGCTGGCCGCCCTGCCGAAGCGCCGCGCCCCGCACGCCCTGGCCGCGAAGGTGATGGCCCGCGTGTGGCCGGTCACGCCCGCACGCAAACTCGTCCCGGCTCGTCGCTCGCTCGCGCCATTCGCCATTGCCGCCTCGCTCTTCCTGGCCGTCACCGCCGGCTCGTTCCTGTTCTTCCACGGGAAGGACGCCACCTCCCAGGAGCAGGCCCAACAGGACCAACTGCCGCCGGCCGGTGTCGGCGCGATGCCGGCCGACGTGCCGACCGTCGAGCCGGTCGCGTTCGCCAAGGCCGGGGCGGGCGAAGACGGGGTGAGCAAGCCGGCGACCGACGACGGGGCGTTCGCCAAGCGGACGCCGGCTGAGACGCCCGAGATGGTGGTCGTGCAGGCACCCAAGCCGCTCACCCCCGAAGAGATCGAACTGATCGGCTCCGCCCTGATGATCGAGTCGAAGCCGCTCAAGCAGATCGACCCGGCCCTGCCGCTGCTGTTCTCCGCCCTCGACCTCGACAAGAGCGACCCGCAAGCCCGCATGAAGAAGGAACTGGCGAAGGACGCCGGCTTCCGCCTGAACCTGTTCAGCAAGAACACCGTGGCCGCGGTCGAGCAGGTGCAAGCCGCCGCCAAGAGCGTGGGCGTGCATGTGTTCGTGGAAGGGAACACGGCCGAGCGGATCAAGAAGCCGATGGCCGTGCCCTACGCGGTGTACGTCGAAAACCTGACCGCCGACGAGTTGACCGCCCTGTTCGCCGCGCTCAGCAAGCAGGTGAACACCCAGTCGCGGCCGGACACGATCCTCGGCTCCGCCCACTTCATCCCCGCCGACGCGAACGAGCAGAAAGACCTGAAAGAGTTGCTCGGGCTGGACTGGCCGCAGGCGAAGGCGGCGAAGCCGAGCGACGGCAAGTCGGTGAGCGAGGGCACGCTGAAAGAGGTGGTGGCGAGCGTCAAGAAGCCGGGCGACAAGGCGGCGGTGGTGGTCACGTATGCCGCCCGACTGAACGCCGGCAAGTCGTCCGAGGTGAAGCAGTTCATCGAGAAGCGGGGCGAACGCAAGCCCGGCACCGTGCCGCTGCTGATCGTCATCCGCCCGCAGGGGTGATGCCGTTAGGGTGGCCGACTCTCGCCGAGAGCCGGAGTAGGTGTCGGCATGAGTGACGAGCGTGGAGTTGGAGACGGCCCTCACGTGCTCCACGCGGGCTTCCCAGGTGTCGACCCCCGTCCGACTCTCGGCGAGAGTCGGCCAACCTGTCAGAGCCAGTAACCGGCACGTAACAACCCGCCCATCTCGGCCCGGTCTGCAATCGCAGGCCGGGCCGTTCTCGTTTACTGTGTAGCTGTCTTCTGCTCGCTCGGAGGCTCTCTCATGCGTCGCGCCCTCTTTGCCGCCCTCGTGCTGGCGGCCGTCGCCCCGGCCGGGTTCGCCCGCGGGCTGCTCGTGCCCGAGGACGTGAAAGTCCCCCCGCTGGCCATGGTCCACCACAAAGTGACCGTCGCCATCGAGGACCAGGTGGCCGTCACCACCGTGGAACAGGCCTTCCGCAACCACACCGACCGCGACCTGGAAGCGACCTACCTGTTCCCCGTGCCGAAGGGCGCGAGCGTGAACAAGTTCACCATGTGGATCGACGGCAAGGAGACGAACGGCGAGCTGCTCGACAGCAAGAAGGCGGCCGACGTGTACACCACCATCGTCCGCCGCACGCAAGACCCGGCGCTTCTGGAATACCTGGGCAACGGGCTGATGCGGATGCGGGTGTTCCCGGTGCCCCCCACGAAGGGCGACAAGTACGGCGACGTGAAGGTGAAGCTGAGCTACACGGCCGTCGCCCCGAAGGACGGCAACGCGGTCGAGTTCGTTTACCCGCTCAAGACCGACGGCAAGGGTGCCCGCGTGCTGGAAGAGTTCTCGGTGAAACTGAGCATCAAGTCGAGTACGCCCATCCAGAGCATCTACAGCCCGACGCACGCCATCGAGACGAAGCGGGTGTCGGACAAGCACGCCGAGGTCGAGTTCTCTAAGAACCAGGCCACGCTGGATAAAGACTTCCAACTCTTCTACGGCACCAGCACGAGCGAGATCGGCCTGACGCCGGTGCTGTACCGGCCGGTCGGCAGCGAAGACGGCTTCTTCATGCTGCTCGTCTCCCCGCAAGTGGAGTCACTGAAATCCAAACGCACCCCGCGGGACGTGGTGCTCGTGCTCGACACGTCGGGGAGCATGTCGGACATCAAGATGTCGCAGGCGAAGCAGGCCGTGCGGAAGTGCCTCAGCTCGCTCGACGCGAAAGACCGCTTCGCCCTGCTCGCCTTCAGCACCGGCGTCAACCCGTACTCGGACAAACTCGAAGAGGCCAGCAGCGACCAGATCGAGAAGGCGACCAACTGGGTGGACAAACTCCGCGCCGGCGGGGGCACGGCCATCAACGCCGCGCTCGACGCCGCCCTCGACCTGCGGGGCAAGGACGCCAACCGCAGCTTTAACGTGACGTTCTTCACCGACGGCCAGCCGACCGTGGGCGAGACCAACCCGCAGAAGATCGTGACGGCGGTGGCCGCGAAGAACACGGCCAACACCCGCATCTTCACCTTCGGCGTGGGCGACGACGTGAACGCCGCCATGCTCGACCAGATCGCCGACGGCACGCGGGCCGTCGCCACCTACGTGCGGCCGGCCGAAGACATCGAGACGAAAGCGGCCGCCCTGTACGCCAAGATCAGCCACCCGGTGATGACCGACGTGAAGCTGGGCAGCACCAACGTGAAGCTGAGCGAACTGTACGCCCCGCAGTTGCCCGACCTGTTCCACGGCTCGCAACTGGTGGTGTTCGGGCGTTTCAGCGGGAGCGGGCACGCGGCCATCAAGCTGAGCGGCAAGCTCGGCGGGGAAGACAAAGAGTTCGTGTACGAGGTGGACTTCCCGACCAAGACGGACAACAGCCGCGAGTTCGTGGAGAACCTGTGGGCGCGGCGGAAGGTCGGCTTCCTGCTCGACCAGATCCGCGTGAACGGCGAACAAAAGGAACTGGTGGAGGAGGTGACGACGCTGGCGAAGAAGTACGGCATCGCCACGCCGTACACGAGCTACCTGGTGGTGCCCGATGCCGTCATCCCGGTGGCCCAGGGCAGCCCGAAGCAGTGGAAAGAGCAGGGCGGCGGGTTCGGTGGCGGTGGCGGCGGTCGTGGCGGTGCGTTCCCCGGCGGGCCGGGCACTCCCCCGCCGGGGCTGGGCGGGCCGGGCGGCGGCGGCGGCGCACCCCCGATGAAGGTGGACGACTTCGCCAAGAAGCTGGCCGAAGCGAAGGGCGAGGGCAAGCCGGGTGAAGGGTTGGCCGCCAGCCGCGGCGGGGTGCAAGACAAGTTGCTCGAAGCCGAACTGAAGAACATGAAGCCGGAAGACCGGGCGAAGGGATTGGCCGACGCGCTGGAGAACGCCCGCCGCGACACCAAGAACTACAAGGACGCCGACAACAACTACAAGGGCGGCAAGCTCAAGGACAACCAGACCGGCCGGCTGGGCGTGGACCTGGCCCAGGCGTCGAACGACCTGCGGCAGCAGGAGCGGCTGACCTTGAGTGCGAACCGGCAGGTACAGGGCCGCAACTGCGTCGAGATCGGCGGCGTGTGGATCGACGACCAGTACGACGCCAAGACGAAGACGCTGACGGTGAAGGCCCAGAGCGATGCGTACTTCGCCCTGCTCGCCAAACAGCCGGGGCTGAAGGACGTGTTCCTGCTCGGCAACCACACGGTGTGGGTGGCCCCGAGCGGGGTGGCCCTCATCATCGACGCCAACAGCGGCCTGGAGAAGTTGGACGACAAGGAGATCGCCGCGCTCTTCGCCAAGAAGTAGCTCGCGGTCGAACGGCTCCCGGAGGGAGCGTGAGGCCCGACGGCGAACCGCGGGATGTCGGAGCGACCGAGCGCGCCGACGCGATCGAGGTGTGGAACAGCAACTGGACGCTCCGCGCCCAGGGCGCGAGCGACGGAGCCTTCGTCAACCAGGCGGCCGCGAACGAGGGCGTCACCGCGCCCGAGCTGGCGCAGGCGTGCGACCAGTGGCGCGCC
>JANNQE010001292.1:0-2190 GCA_031441625.1 Planctomycetia bacterium | reverse complement strand
CGTGGCATAAATCGGCCCAGACCCGTTCGTCCTCCATCGCTTTTTCCGCGGGAATTTGTAACTCGGCCCCTTGGGTTTGCAGAAAACTAGTCGCCGCGGCGATTTCGCCCGCCGTGGCGGGACGGGCAAAGGCTTGTTCGTAGAGGAGCGAAATCCGTTCTTCCAATTTGCGGTCTTTTTCGGCTAGCAGCCGCTTGGCCCACAGCTTGCCTTGTTCCATGACAAACGGATCGTTCATCAAGATCAAGGCTTGCGCGGGGACATTGGAAACATTCCGCCGCCCGACGGTCGTGAAGGGTGTCGGCAGATCAAAAGCCGACATCATCATGGGCAGGAAATTCCGCCGCGCCGCCACGTAAATGCTTCGGCGTCCATCGCCATCGAGCGGTCCGCGCTCGTTGCGCAGGCCGCGAGCTTCGACGAATTGGGAAGGGTGGAGCGGTACGCCGGGGCCATGCATCCGTCGGTCGAGTCGCCCCGATACCGTCAGCATGGCATCGCGAATGGCTTCCCCTTCGAGCCGTTGCAGATTCATACGGTGCAAAAGCAGGTTTTCTGGATCGTGTTCTTCGGCTATGGGGTCGGTCGGCTTGCTCGTTTCGCTGGCTGTTGGGGAAGACCCGAAGGCCCCACCTCCCCCCCTGTGGGGGAGGTCGCCGCGGTGAACGGAGTGAACGCGGCGGGTGGGGGGGTACACCAGCCACACAGGAGAGCCGCCGTGTACCACCACCTGGCCCGCCTGCTCCGCAAGAACATGACCGACCCGGAGCGGGCATTGTGGGCGCGGCTCCGACAGCGGCAGTTCGCCGGCTTCCGCTTCCGGCGGCAGGCTCCGGTCGGCCCGTACATCGCTGACTTCGCCTGCTTCGCCCCGCGGGTGCTCGTCGAACTTGACGGCAGCCAGCACGCGGAACAGGCGGAGCAGGACGCCGAGCGGACACGCTGGCTCGAATCGCAGGGGGTTGTGGTGTTGCGGTACTGGAACCATCAGGTGAGCGAGGACGTCGACGTGATCGACCGCGAACTGTACGCCGCCCTCACCCGGACGGAAGGGGGAAAGACCTCGTGACCTCACCCCCACCCCGCAAACCGTTCGGCGTCAGTTGGGAGGGGGCGATCTTCCTCGCCCTCCTGCTGTACCCCCTGTTCCCGGTCTTCGAGTCCGGGTTCTTCGCCGTCACCCAGCGGTCGCTCGGCGACCAACTGTCCACCGTGTTCATCTTCGCCCTGCTCGCCTACGGGCTGAACGTGGTGGTCGGGTACACCGGCCTGCTCAACCTGGGCGTGGCCGCGTTCTTCGGCGTCGGGGCGTACACGGCCGGCATCTTCACCTCGGCCGCGTACTCGTTCCAGTGGCCGTTCTGGGTGGTCCTGCCGCTCGGCGGGCTGCTCGCCGCCGGCCTCGGCCTGCTCCTCGGCACGCCCACCCTGCGGCTCCGCGGCGACTACCTGGCCCTCGTCACGCTCGGGTTCGGCGAGGTGACCAAGTTCACCCTGCTGAACGTCGAAGGGATCACCGCCGGCACCCGCGGGCTGTCGCCGCTGCCCCCGCCGCCGCTCCCCGCCGTCGACCCGAACGTCTGGTCCGACTACTACCAGCCCTTCTACTACCTCACCCTGGTGGTGCTCATTCTCGTCAGCTTGGTGCTGCGGAACCTGGAGCGGTCGCGGCTCGGGCGGGCGTGGGTCGCCCTACGGGAGGACGAACTGGCCGCCAACTGCATGGGGCTGAACCCGAACAAGCTGAAGTTGGCCGCGTTCGCCCTCGGGGCGGGCATCGCCGGTCTGGCCGGTGTGCTCTACGCCACCCGCCTGACCAGCACCGCCAACCCGAACGCCTACGACTTCAACCGCAGCATCTTCATGGTCTGCTGCCTCATCATGGGCGGGCTGGGCAACCGCCTGGGCGTGCTCCTCGGCGTGTTCCTGCTCGTCGGGTTCGACAACATCCTCACCCCGATCATCGACGGGGCCATCCAGCGGCAGTTCCCGGACGCCGGCGGGAAGCTGTACCTCACGTTCACCGGCTGGCGGCTGGCCGTGTTCGGGATCGCCCTCATTCTGATGATGCGGTTCCGCCCAGAGGGTCTGTTCCCGTCGAACCGGGTGAAACACGAACTGCACCCGGACGAGGTGGTGGGCGGGAACGTGGACCCGATCACGATGGGCCGTACGAGTGGCGAGGTGGAG
>JANNQE010001291.1:0-2061 GCA_031441625.1 Planctomycetia bacterium | reverse complement strand
ACGACGGGGCACGAGCTGCTGGCGCCCGCGATGAAGTTGGTCGGATCTGGTGGCCCGCTCTCGCCGAGTGCGGGTACCGATTGCCGCTCTCGGCGAGAGCGGACCACCCGACCGGAGCGGGTTCCGATTGCCGCTCTCGGCGAGAGCGGACCACCCTACAAGGATCCGCCGTGTTTCAGGACGCTGAAGAGCCGCTCAATACCGGCGCGCTGCAACTGTGGGTGGTGGAGTTGCAGGCCGGGCGGCCGAACGCCGCCGAGGGCGTGTTCCGCGGCATTCAGAAGTCAGTGCAGCGGCTGGCGGCGCGGGCGTTCAAGAAGTTCCCGCGGGCCGGCCGGTTCGCCGACCTGGACGACGTGATTCAGGGCAGCCTCATCCGCCTGTTGTCCACAATGCGGGCCATCCGCCCCGAGAACACCCGCCAGTTTTACGCGCTCGCCAACACCGCCATCCGCCGCGAGCTGCTCGACCTGATCAAGAAGTATTACGGCCCGGCCGGCGCGGGCACGAACCTGAGCGGCATCTCGGTGGGCAACGAGTCGGGCGAACTCGACCCGGCGGAAGAATACCGCGCCGACCTGGACACCATGACCGCCTTCCACTCGGCCGTCGAACACCTGCCCACCGAGGAGAGGGAGGCGTACAGCCTGCGGTACTACCACGACTGGCCGCTGACCGACATCGCCGACGTGCTCGGGGTGAGCGTGCGGACGGTGCAGCGATGGCAGGGAAACGCCGAACAGTTGCTGCGGCAGAAGGTGGGGGAGATCTGAACCAATTCGACCGCTTGCGTTGCGCCCCGCCGTCGGTTAGTATCCTCTCACGAACGGCTCCGGCCGTTTCCCGCCACGCTCGCACTTCCCTCCGCAAAGGAGGCCCGCTGTGTCCGCTCGTTTGATGTCCGTAGTCTGCGTATTGCTGCTCGGCTCGGCGGCGTTCGCCGACGACCTGCTTCGTGCCGTCATCGACCGCGAGGTGAAGGCGGCGTGGCCGGCGGCGAAGGTGAGTCCGGCGAAGCCGTCGTCCGACTCCGAATTCCTCCGGCGGGTCAGCCTCGACCTGATTGGCACCATTCCCACCGTCGAAGAGACGGTCGCGTTCCTCGACTCCAAAGATGCCGACAAGCGGGCCACGCTGATCGACAAGTGGCTCGCCGACCCGCGGTTCGCTCGCCACCAAGCGGACGCGTGGGACATGGTGCTGTTCGGCCGCAACCCGCCCGGCTACGAGACGACCCGCCGCGACGGGTTCATCGCCTGGATGCGGGGCAACTTCGAGAAGAACACTCCTTACGACCAGTGGGCGAAAGCCCTCCTGACGGCCGACGGCACGAGCGACGAGACCGGGGCCATGTACCTCGCCCAGTGGCGGAGCGCACCGGAAGACGCCATCGAGGCGGTCACGCAGACTTTCCTCGGCGTGCAGTTGCAATGCGCCCGCTGTCACGACCACCCCTTCGAGAACTGGAAGCAACTCGACTTCTACGGCATGGCCGCGTTCCTCGCCCGGCTCGAAGTGGTGACGGTCGCGCAGAAGGACAACCGGCCGGTGTTCGCCATCGGCGAGAAGAACCTGGGCGAAGTGCGGTTCACGGGTTCCGTGAAGGACGCCAAGCCGGGCGACAAGGGCGTGCCGGTGAAGCCCAAGTTCCTGCTCGGCAAAGACCTCGACGAGCCGACGCTGCCAAAGGACTTCAAGGAGGAGAAGTTCGGCGAAAAGAAGGTGCCGCCGAAGCCGAAGTTCTCGCGGAAGGACGCACTCGCCGAGTGGGTGACGAAAGCCGACAACCCGTTCTTCGCCCGTGCGGTGGCCAACCGCGTGTGGGCGCAGTTCCTGGGCCGTGGCGTCATTAACCCGATCGACAACATGAGCGAGACGAACAAGCCGACCCACCCGATGTTGCTCGACGCCCTGACCCACGGGCTGGTGGAACACAAGTTCGACCTGAAGTGGTACATCCGCGAGATCGTGAGCAGCGAGGCGTACCAACTGAGCGGGCGGGGCAACGGCGAGCCGACGCCGGAGTGGTTCCAGCACGCCCGCAGTCGGCCGCTCTCGGCC
>JANNQE010001290.1:0-1594 GCA_031441625.1 Planctomycetia bacterium | reverse complement strand
CCCCCCGGGGGGTTTGCGGGGTGGGGGGCGCCGCCCACTTGAAGCCCCGTCCCCCTCACCCCCAGCCCCTCTCCCCCAGGGGAGAGGGGAGCCGGAGATACCCATGTCCCACTGCTATCACCTGTCGAACGTCGCCGACATCGCGTCGCCGGCGCTGGTCTTCTTCCCCGACATCATCCGCGCGAACATTCGCGCGGTGATCGCCCAGGCGGGCGGGGTCGAACGCCTGCGACCGCACGTGAAGACGCACAAGACGGCCGAGGTAGTGCAGATGCAACTGCTCGCCGGGGTAACCAAGCACAAGTGTGCCACCATCGCCGAGGCCGAGATGCTCGCCGACGCAGGCGCGCCCGACGTGCTCATCTCGTACCCGATGGTCGGGCCGAACGTCGGCCGGTTCGCCACGCTGCGGCAGAAGTTCCCCGGCGTGCGGTGGTCCACCGCCGTCGATCACCCGGCCACACTCACCCCGCTCGCGGCCACCGCCACCGCCGGCCGGCCGGTCGAGTTGTACGTGGACGTGAACATGGGCATGGACCGCACCGGCATTGCGATTGATCGCGTGGCGGAGCTGTATCGCCAGATCGCCGCCACGCCGGGGCTGAAGGCGGTCGGGTTCCACTGCTACGACGGGCACGTCAACCAGGAGAGCCACACCGACCGTGAGGCCGCGGTGTGGGCGAAGTTGACTCCGGTGCTGCAACTACGGGCGGCCATCGAAGCGGCCGGGATGCCGGTGCCGACGCTCGTCTGCGGGGGCACGCCCGGCTTCCCGGTGTACGCCACCATCACGGACGTGCCCGGCCTGGAGTGTTCGCCCGGCACCTATGTGCTGCACGACCACGGGTACGGGTCGAAATACTCCGACCTTCCCGGCGTGCAGCCGGCGGCGGTGCTGGTCACGCGGGTGGTCAGCCGGCCGACCGCCAACCGGGTGACGCTCGACTGTGGGAACAAGTCCGTCGCCGCCGACCCGCTGTTGGCGAAGCGGGTTCACCTGCTCGACTTCCCCCCGCACACGCCGGTGACGCACAGCGAGGAGCACTACGTCGTCGAGACGCCGCACGCGGAGCGGTTCGCGCCCGGCGACGTGGTGTACGCCATCCCCGGCCACGTCTGCCCGACGGTGGCGCTGCACCGGGACGCGCTCGTCGCCGAAGGCGGGCGAGTGGTCGGCAGTTGGAAGGTGACGGCACGGGATCGCAAGTTGACCGTGTGATCGGTCGTCAGTCGAACGGCCACTCGTCGCCGCTCGGGGTGCCGTCGGGGATGGGTCGCACGTACAGGTAGGCCCAGGCGGTGGTGCCGTCGTCCAGTTCCACCCGCCGGCGGTCGAACAGGTCGGGCACGCCCTCGAAGTCGTCCAACTCGGCCGTCGCGCACTCGCTCACGCTGAACAATTCGCCCTGCACCGGCCCGCCGGCGACGTGTGCCACCATCGCCGGGTGCGGGCCGAGGTCGTACACGCGAAAGCCGGGGACGGTGGCGGTGGCACGCACGAACCGCTGGTCGGCCAGCAGGCGGTGGTTCCGCTGCCCGCGCTTCAGGGTGCCGTACACGAACAGGAGCATGGGGGAAGTGTAGGGTGGCCCGC
>JANNQE010001289.1:0-1559 GCA_031441625.1 Planctomycetia bacterium | reverse complement strand
CCTGGGTTCGGCCCACACCCAGGCGGCTGACGCCGCCGGTTCACCCGGTTGGGCCTTGCGCCGCCTCACTCCCCGCCCTACAATCGCCGGCAACCCCACCGGGGCCGGCCGCATGTTCGCCGACATCTCCGCCCGCATCCGCACCAACCCGCCCGCCCTCCACTATGGCGCGGCGGTGACGGACTTCGACGCCGACGGACAGCCGGAATTCGTCGTCGCTGGGTTCGGCGGGCCGAACCGCGTGCTGCGGTGGGACGGCCATCAACTCTGGGACATCGCCCCGCGGAGCATCGCCGACCCCGACCGCCAGACCCTTTCACTGATCGCCGGGGACGTGGACGGCGACGGCCGCGAAGAACTGTACGCCATGCACGCGGACACGTTCGCCGGGCCGAAGACGCACCCCGACCGCCTGTTCCACCACGACCCCACCTCCGGCCGCTGGCACGACCTGCTCTCGCTCCCCGCCAACCGCAACGCCCGCAACGCCGTCGCCGGCCGGTCGGTCGCCGCACTCGACCGCCGCGGCACCGGCCGGTACGGCTTCTTCGTCGCCAACTTCGGCCGGCCGATGGGCTACTACGAGATGGGCAGCGACGGGCGGATCGTGGACCTCGCCCCCGCCCTGGGACTCGACCTCTGCACCGGCGGGCGGGGCGTGTGGACCGGCCCGCTGGCATCCGACCGCACCGACATCCTGTGCGTGAACGAGTCTGGGGCCAACTTCCTCTTCCGCAACACCGGCCTCGGGACGTTCCTCGAAATCGCCCACGACGTGCGACTGGCCGACCCGGACGAACACGCCCGCGGGGTGACGGTGTTCGACGCCGACGGCGACGGCCGGCTGGACGTGGTGTGGGGCAACTGGGACGGCCCGCACCGGCTGATGGTCCGCACGCCCGACGGCCGGTTCAAAGATCGTGCCACCCCCGCCATGGCGTTCCCCAGCCGCGTCCGCACCGTCATCGCCGCCGACTTCGACAACGACGGGTTCGAGGAGCTGTTCTTCAACAACTTGGGCGAGCCGAACCGCCTGTTCCGTCGGGTCGATGGCGAGTGGCGGTTGAGCGACCCCGGACCCGCGACGCTGCCCACCGGGGCCGGCACCGGGGCGGCGGTCGCCGACATCGACGGCGACGGCGTGCTCGAACTCCTGGTGTGTCACGGGGAGGCGTCCGAGCAACCGCTCGCGCTGTTCAAGTGTGCGACCGCCGGAAACAACTGGGTGCGGTTCGCGCCCGTCACGCGGTTCGGTGCGCCGGCTCGCGGGGCGACGGTACGGCTGACCGCCGGCGGGCGGACGCAGGTGAGGGTGATCGACGGCGGGAGCGGCTACCTGTGCCAGATGGAGCCGGTGGCGCACTTCGGCCTGGGCGCCGCGGACCGGGCCGAGTCGCTGACGGTGACGTGGCCCGACGGGGCGAAGCAAACGCTGACGAACCCGCCACTACGAGAAGTGGTCACGCTGCCGTACCCGGCGGAATAACTTCGAGGGCGCTTGAAGGGTCCGCTGTGCGGATTCACTGATATAGCGCGGTCATGTGGACGGCCCAAGTCCC
>JANNQE010001288.1:0-5395 GCA_031441625.1 Planctomycetia bacterium | reverse complement strand
GCGGCGGGTGTACCACGGGTTTGCGGAAATCCGCGTCCAGCGACAAGTCCCGTGCGCCAACACCCAAGTTCATGCACCGTTCACCACGCCAACACCGGAATCACGCTGGAGTTCGCAGGATCAGGGCGATTGCACCCGCTGCCGCCTTCACGCTCGTGAAGGGGGACGAGGCGCTTCCGACTGAACCCGACACCGAGAAGTTCGTAACACCCCCCGCGAACTGGGCAGTGCGTGGGAAGTTTCAGTATGACATCGACAAGGTGATCGAGACGACCGAGGTGGAATTCGAGGTCCGAACCGCCTCCGACCGTGTTTGGCGGGCGGTCCCCATTCGGAAGGGGAAGAACGGGTGGGTGCGTATGAAACAGGATGTGAAAGGCTGCTGGGAAGCGTTGCCCGATTCTCCGGACGGTGATCAGATCATTACATGGGATGAGGGAGATACGAGCAAGCCCAAAACTATTCGGCTCCGGTGTGACAAAGGTGACCATCTCCGTATCCTCGTCATTGATATGGCCGACAAGCTGAAGACAGAGCGTGAACCTGTTCCGATTGGCATTGTACCGGTCAGAGGGGTCAAACCATGAACGAAGTGGAGATCGAGTGTCCGGCGTCCTGCTCATTAAACAAATGCGCAGTGACATATAGCGTCACAATTACCCGCGTGCGAAATCAAGAAATCGAAGATTTCGGCCCATTTGACGCGGGTCCGAACGGCTGGCTGCGTGTGGTGGATATGGACCACTTCGTGATCCGGGAGATTCGGTTCCGATCCGAGACGCACCAAACCGTGGTTTGGAGGAATTTAGAGATTGAGCCAGTCTTGCACGGAAAGGTACTGAAGTACAAATTCCCACGTGCCATAATGACACCCAAAAAAGAGCGGGGGATGAAGACAGCTGGCTTCACGGTCACACGATTCTCGGGTGGAGTAACGATCCGTTTGAAGTCAACCTGACGGAGAAGTTTGTCGGGAACATACAGTCGGTAACGTACCACTCTTCGCTAGGTCGTGTGGACAAGGGCGGGTGAACCCTGAGCGTTTGGGCGACCGCAACAGAATCATGATTGAGGCCACGTGGACGAAGGCGAGGAAGTTGCGGGCGGTCTTGTAGTACCGGGTCGCCACCCGCCGGAACTGCTTCGCCTTCGACCAGAACCGCTCCACCAGTGACTCCACCCGGCTGATCGTCGTCGGCAGACCCGCCCGCCGATGCCGCGGGTAGGCTATCGGCGATGGTTGTTCCGCAGGTAGCGGGGAGATCGACTGGGGGCGCTTGCAGTGGCTTCGACCGCGCGTCGTCACTTCCGCCGCATTCGACTGTATTCCCTCATGCGCGGGGTGACCGAGAGGGCGTGAGCACCTCCGACCCCGCCCCGCGGACCCCGAATCGACCGATGCGCGCCCGCTGCGGCGTCGCATCCGCGACCCGATCAGCCCCACCCACGTCGCAAGCGGCCGGACGACGAACACGAGCGGCACGAACCAGAAGCCCGCTACGGTCAGCGGGTCGGACGACAACAGGCTCCCGCACACGAGCACGACGCCGACTGCGAACACGGCGAGGAAGCCGTAAGCGTGAACCAACTCGGCCACGCCGAACGACAGCCGATGAGACCGAGGGGAGGGAGTCGTCCAGCCCGCCCGCCTTCTGGTGCTTCCGTCGGAGGTCCAGGACCAGTTTCCCCGCTGCGGTGCCGAGCGCTCATCGGATCACCGGCCAGGCCGTCACGCCTCAAGTGGCGTTCACCGCCTGCCACTTCCACCCGCCCGTTCCGAGGTCGTGCAGGCCGAGAAGTTCCAACCCTAGCTCTCGACTCCGCCGTACACGTCGCCCAACATGAGCTTGCCGCGGACCATCAGCATGCGGTCGGTCGCCCGGCGGTAGAAGTCGACCAGCGGGCCTGCGACCGCCTCGCCTTCGAGGATGCCGAGCGCCTGGGCGACCGCCTCGTAGGTCGACATGTGGTGGCGCTCCTGGTTCTGGCGGACGGCCATCCCTGGGAACGTCCGGTCGGGCAGAATGACCTTCACAGCTCCAGTGAGAAGCGGGATGCGCTTCACCATGCGGCTCGCCTGCTTCCAGTTCCCGTCAGGGACGATGAGGGCCGGCGGCGACGGCAGTGAGGCGATGAGTTCCGGCGTCAGCGGCTTGGCTCCGTGGCCGGGGAAAAGGACGATCGGCGTCGTGCCATCGGGCAGGTGTGCCTCGGGATCGGCCGGAGCGGGGAACACGCCGTGAGGGAGAATCGTCGCGTTGCGGATGGCGAGGGTGAGCAGGCGAACGGTGTTGCTCGTCCGGGGGAAATCGTGGACGTGGACGATGAGCAGAAGTGGGGTGCGGGTCCGCACGCATGGGGCGTCGGCGCACACGCACAGCCATCCTTGAAGGCGGCACGCCGGGCACTGGGTGGGATCGCGGTTGATGGTCAAATCAATCTCCCAGCGGGACGCACTGCGTCAGGTCCTGCATGGTGAATGGGTTGCCCGGTCCGGGGCGGGTAGCCGCTACTTGTGACCGAACCGAGTCAGCCCCAGCACTCGTCCTCGCCCGCGCTCGTGAGGGAGGCGACGGCGTGGTCTTCGATGGGCTGGTGTGGTACGCCGGGCATGGTCGATCATGTCGCCTGGAGTCATCTTGCCGAGCAAGGCGCCGTTAAGCTACCCGAACGAGACGGGCCGGGGTCTCCCTCGGGCCGTTGGCGTGAACCCGCCACGATGCCGGTCGTGGTCATGGTCGTGACCGCGCTGGGGGCGTTCGAAGGCGACGGCGGCTGGGCGGACGCCGTCGCGGTCATTGCGGTGAGGCCACCAGTCGAGAGCACGGCGGTCAGGATCAGCTTGCGGAACATGGTCGTCCCGCCTCGGGTGGTCGGCGGGGCGGACTTGAGCCCTTCCGGCGGAGAGATGGCGGATTCCTGTCGCCTTGCGGCCGATCAGGGAATCCCTCATGCGGCGTTCATCTGCGGCGGTCGCCGCTGGTGTGGAGGGTCATTGATGGTTCGCGTGGAGAACACCTGGGACGCGGCCACGTCCGTGTTGCGGAGCGTGCACTCGGGCCCGGTAGAATGCCACGGCAGGGGTGGAGTAGCAGACAACTCGTCGGGCTAAACCCCCGAAGCCGTGGGTGCGAATCCCACCCCCCTGCACTCGTCTCGCCGGGCGGCGACCGTCCGTTCGACCCATCCCGGCCGGAACCACGAATGAAGATCGCCAGCTACAACGTGAACAGCGTGAACGCGCGGCTGCCCGTGCTGCTCCGCTGGCTCGCGGGAACGTTGCCCGACGTGGCCTGCCTCCAGGAGCTGAAAGCCCCACAGGAGAAGTTCCCCGCCGCCGCGCTGCGGGAGGCGGGATACCACGCCATCTGGCACGGTCAAAAGGCGTGGAACGGGGTCGCCATTCTGGCCCGGTCGGGTGAGCCGGACGAAACTGGGCGCGGGCTCGCGGGTGATCCGGACGACGTCCACAGCCGCTACCTCGAAGGCACGGTCGGCGGCGTTCGAATCGGCTGCCTCTACCTGCCCAACGGGAACCCCGCTCCCGGCCCGAAGTTCGAATACAAGTTGCGGTGGCTCGAACGGTTCGCGGCGCGGGCCGCCGAATTGGTGAGCTCAACCGACCCGGTCGTTCTGGCGGGCGATTACAACGTGCTCCCCGAAGAACTCGACGTGTACAACCCGGCGGGCTGGGAGGCCGACGCCCTGTTCCGGCCGGAGACGCGGGCGGCGTACCGCAAGCTGCTCACCCAAGGGTGGACGGACGCCCTCCGGCACCTCAACCCCGGCAAGCAGGTCTTCACCTTCTGGGATGATACGAGCACGGCGTGGCGGCGGAACGCGGGCCTGCGGATCGACCACCTGCTGCTCAACCCGGCAGCCGCCCAGCGGTTGACCGCAGCGGGCGTGGATCGAGAGGTCCGCGGGTGGGAGAAGACGAGCGACCACGCGCCGACATGGGCCGAACTGCGCGACGACTGAACGGGTTGCTGGGTGGGCGCTTCCCTCGGTGGCGAGCACTTCGGACAGTACCACGGGGCGGGGCCGAACACCGGTCGGGGACTCCGCTTGCGGCACCGGGCGCACAGGTACCGCTTCCCCCGCTCAGCGGTTCTCGCCCGCACCTTTTTCCCGCTGCGGTCGACTTTCTCACCCATCTCTGGCCCCCGGTTCGGTTCGCCCCCGTGGGTGTAAAATAGGGCATGAACGCGTTTTTTTACCCGACGGTCGAAGCGGTCGATGTGCCAACGGTGCTCGGTTGGCGGTATCTGCCAGGTTACCTCGGCCAGGCCGAAGAGAGTCTTCCCTCGGCGCCGCGATCGGCGCCATACCATGGAACATCGAGTGGAAGCGCCGGCGGTAGCCCTACGGTGCGGGGTACGGGACTGGTGGTAAGACACCCCCGATTCCCGAGTGGGGCCGGCAGCACGCCGACCGCATGTTCGCGGACAGGGTCACGGCCCGGCCGTTCAACCCGATGCTGGTGAACGAGTACACCCCTGGCCAGGGCATCTACTCTTACCGGGACTACGCCCCGTACGGCCGAACCGTGGTCTCGCTCAACCTGCTCTCGCCGTGCGTCATGGACTTCAAGCACGTGGCGACCGTGCAGAAGGAGAGCCTGCTGCTGGAGCCGCGAAGCCTGCTGATATTGAGCGAAGCGGCCCGGCACACTGGGAACATGGGATCGCCACTCGGATAGCGGATGTGTGGCACGAGATCAGGTGGGATAGTGGTCGGCGGGTGTCGGTCAGGTTCAGGTTTCGGGATGCTGCAGAATGACGAAGCCCCGGCCTGAGCCGGAGCTTCTTGTTCTCCCTCATCACTTCTCAGTCGCGGCCTTCCGCTTCCGGGTCGCCGCCGCCTTGTTCGCCGACGCCGAGCGCTGTGCCGGGTACCGGGCTGCCGCCGCCTTGCCGACGAGCTTCCCGACCCCTTGGCCGACATCTTGGTGTCCGGCGCCGGCCGCTCGCGACGAACGGCCGGTCGAGTGACCGGCCGCCCCCGAAGACACGCCTCGCTTACGCCGCCCTCGGCCCGGGTTGGGGATCGTCCCAGGTCTCGGCCGGATCATCGGGCGGCCGACAGATGGGCAGGCCCGCCAGGGCATTGTCGGGAAACATAAACGTGTCCCCGACCTGGTGACACATGACGCCGGCGTCGGCATTGGTGTACACTGCCCGACAGGCGGGCGACCGCTCGTACAGCACCCGGCCGATGGCCGTGATCTCGGCCGCGGACGGCAGGTAGCCGTTCCAGGTGGCCACCAACTCCGCCCACGCGTGACCGACGTAGGCGGGCGGCGGGAGTGTGAGGCGGAAGCAGACGATCCGGGTGTCGAGTTCCCCGACCGGGAGGCCGAGCAGGTGCTCGGCCTCCCGGAGCAGTTCGGTGG
>JANNQE010001287.1:0-3718 GCA_031441625.1 Planctomycetia bacterium | reverse complement strand
GTGGGGTTCCGGGTGGTGTCCGGGCCGACGCTGTATCGGTCAACCGGCGGCTTGCGCCGCTGGGTAAATCCAACCCCGGCGGCACACGACGCCGGTTCACCGAGTTAATCCCCGACCGTCGGCAGGAACTCGATCTTCGCGTCGCCGTCGATCAGGTCGGCGAACATGGCCAGAAGTTTCTTCGTGTGGTCGGCGGTCACGTGGGCGGCCAACCCGTCCACGTCCTTCCATTTCTCGTAGAAGAAGTACCTCCGCTCGGCCCCCTTGTTGATGTCGTAGGCCACGCACCCCTTCTCCTTGCGGGTGTCCTTCTGGCACGCCAGGAAGGCGTCTTCCAGCTCCTTCTCTTTGCCCGCCTTCGCCGTCACGCTCACCCACATGGCGAACGGCTTGTCCGGGTGCTTCAGCTCCTTCTTGGCGGTGGCGACGACCGGGTGGTCGTCGGCGGCGGGGGCGAACCCGGCGAGGGCGAGCGTGAGCGAGAGGGCGGCGAGCAGGCGGACGCGCATGGCGGTCTCCAATGTGGTGCCTAACAGGGTGGTCGACACTCTCCGAGAGTCGGTTCGGATCTGGCTCTCGGAGAGAGCGACCCACCCTACTGGTGCCGGTGGTCATGATAGTTCGGGCGGGTTGCGTGTGTTGTGCAACGCGGTAGCGAGTGGTGGTGCTGGAAAAATCGTCGCCGGGAGGCGTCGTCGTCTTGCGATCTTCATGAGTGGCCGTTATACGCCCCGCCACACCGGACGGATTCAGACGGGGAAGGGCAGGGGGACGGGTCGGCGGGCGTGGGGGGAACTCGCCCGCCGACTCGGTTCACGTCCGTGAGGGGGCGAGCGCCCGGCGATTGCCGCCGACTGCTCGTTGGGGGAACTGGACTTATGGCGAACCGGCACGACACGCTCATCCGCGGGATCGCACGGGACGAATCCCTGACCCGCGGGCTGGGCGACGTGGAGGCGCGGATGCTCGTGGAATGGGTGGTGGACTGGGCGGAGCTGCTGAGCGACGCCTCCCGCTCCGAGGACGACGCCGCCCGACTGGTGAACCGCCTGACCCGCCGCGGGAAGGCGATCAGCCGGTTCGTGCAGTTGTGGTGTCGGCCCACGCACCGGCCCGCGGCCACGCAGCTCGCGGCGAGCGAGCGGTTCACCTGGCCGCTGCCGAGCGTCACTCGCATCGCCCCGCCCGACCTGATGGAACACATCCTGAACTGGGAGAGCCAGCACCGCGGGGAATAGTGGAACCGGGAACGCCGTGACCGGGTGGGTTGTTACGCACCCGGTCACTGCGTTCCCGGTTCCGGGTCGGTACACTGCTTCCATGCCCCTCGCACCCGCGAAAACCACCTTCCGCCTGCCACCCGGCGTGCCGCTGGCCACCGGGTTCGTGGCGCTGGCGGTTGTGGCGGCGGTGGTGTGCGGGCTGTTCCCGGTCGGCGTGTCCGTCGCCGCCGTGTTCCTGTTCGCCGGCCCGCACAACTGGTTCGAAGCCCGGTACATCCTCGGCCGACTGCCCGCCCGCACCGGCAAGCTGTGGGCCTTCTTCTTCGTCTCGTTCGTCGGCATCGTCGGGCTGACCGCATGGTTCGCCGCCTTGCCGTGGCTGTTCGAGGTGCAGGCGTTCGGGTCGTACACGTCCGAAGTCATCTCCGGTTGGACGACCGCACTGGTGCTCTGGATCGCTACGCTCGTGTGGATGCGGAGCCGCACCGCGCCGAAGTTCGACGGCGGTTGGGTGTGGGCGGTGGCGTGCGGCCTGGTGGCGGTGGCGTGGGTGTGGCCGTCGGTGCTGCCGGTGGCGATGGTCTATACCCATCCGCTGATTGCGCTCTGGCTGCTCGGCCGAGAGTTGCGACGGTCGCATCGAAACTGGCTGCCCCTGTATCGCGTGGCGCTGCTGGCGATGCCGATGTTGTTGTCGGGTCTCGTGTTCATGCTCTGGAACACCGATGTCCTGCCCGGCACCGACCCGCTGACCGTCGCCATCACCCGCCATTCCGGGGGTGAAACAATTTCCTGGGTCTCGAATCGCCTGCTCGTGGCGGCGCACACGTTCCTCGAACTGGTGCATTACGGCGTGTGGGTGGTGCTCATGCCGCTCGTCGGGCTGAAGTCGGCCCCGTGGGACACGACGAGCATTCCCGCCGCCCGTCGCGGGGGAAACTGGAAACGGGGGGTCGTCGCGCTGCTCTGCATCGGCCTGCTCATCACCGGCGTGCTGTGGGTGGCGTTCGGCGTCGATTACACCACCACGCGAACGGTGTACTTCACCGTGGCCCTGCTGCACGTCCTGGCCGAAGTGCCGTTCCTGCTCCGGATGCTCTGACGTGCAACCGCTCCAGGTCTTCCTCGTCTACTACCTGTTCACGGTGACGGTCGAAACGTCCGTGCTGCAGGTCGTGCTCAGCCGCCGGCATTCGCTCGCGCGGAAGCTGCTCGCCGGCGTGTGGTTGACCGCCTGCACGTACCCCGTGGTGTGGTACGTCATCCCGTGCGTGTTCGACCCGGCGGACGAGCGGGTGTGGTATTTGCTGGTCGCCGAGACGTTCGCCCCGGCCGCCGAGTGCCTGATTTTCTTGACCGCGTTCGTGCGGGGGCTGCCGCCCGCCCGTGGGCAAACGCTCCGTGACATGTCGGCCATCGTACTGGCGAACCTGGCGTCGTTCGGCGTGGGCGAACTGGTGCATTGGCTCGGCGCGCCGTCCTAACATATCCCCATGCCGACGCTCGCCCTCGACTGGATGACCCACCCGCCCGCCGATTTCACCGCCGGGGCGATCACCGTCGGCAACTTCGACGGCGTCCACCGCGGGCACCGCGCACTCATCGCCGGGTGCATCGCCGAAGCGGCTGAAGTCAACGGCCCGGCCGTCGTCGTCACGTTCGACCCGCCGCCGCTCGCACTGCTGGTGCCGTCGGCCATGAAGCCGCCGCTCACCACCACGTCCGAACGCAACGAGTTGCTGCTCGCCGCCGGTGTCACGAAAGTGGTGTCGCTGAAGACGAACGCCGGACTGCTGGCACTGGATCCGGAAGCGTTCTTTGAAGACGTGGTGCTCGGACTGTTCCGCGCGCGGGCCATCGTGGAAGGGTTCAACTTCCGGTTCGGCCGGGCACGCAGCGGCGACACGGCGGAACTGCGGCGGCTGTGCGACAAGCACCGGGTGCGGTTCCGCGAAGTGCGGCCGTTGCTCGACGACGGTGAAGCGATTTCCAGCAGCCGGATCCGGTCGGCACTCCAAGCGGGTGACGTGACCACTACGGCGAGGTGGCTCGGCCGCGAGTACGCCATCAGCGGCATCGTGGAAACCGGGGCGAAGCGCGGTCGCACGATTGGCTTCCCGACGGCCAACGTGGGCGAGGTGCGCACGCTCGTGCCGGGAACCGGCGTGTACGCCGTGCGTGCGACCGTGGACGGCGTGACGCATTCCGCCGCCGCGAACGTCGGCCCGAACCCCACCTTCGGCGACGACGCCCGCAAGATCGAAGTGCATTTGCTCGACTTCGCCGGCGACCTGTACGGCAAGGAACTACGGGTGACGTTCGTGAAGCGGTTACGCGACACGCGGCCGTTCGGCGGAGTGGCCGAGTTGGTCGAGCAGTTGGGGAAGGATGTGGCGGAGGCGAGAGCGGCAATCTGAACGGGAGCGCGGGCGTCCCGCCCGCTGCTCGGATGCGGGCGCGCCGGCCTCTTCCACGTGCTGCATCACGCCGCCGAT
>JANNQE010001286.1:0-12162 GCA_031441625.1 Planctomycetia bacterium | reverse complement strand
CGACAGCTTCGACACGTTCTTTCTCAACGAAGCCAGGCCAACGGCCAATCCGTCGCTCCTACTGCGCAGTCAGACCAGCACGGTGCAGATTCGCATCATGGAATCGCGCACGCCGCCGGTCCGCATCATTGCGCCGGGCCGTGTGTACCGTCCGTTTTATATCGATGCCACGCACGCCAGCACCTTCCACCAAATTGAAGGGTTGTACGTGGACAAGGGCGTCTCGATGGCCGACCTGAAAGGCACGCTGCAATTGTTCGTCTCGGGCCTGTTCGGAGAAGGCACGCGCATTCGGTTCCGGCCGAGTTTCTTCCCGGGGTGCCCCCTGCCCCCCCCCCCTTCCCCCGCGGCCCGTCTCCCACGTCACCCCCTTGCTTTTCCGCCCCCCGCCCCCGACCATACCCACGCCCCACCGCACGCCATCCCGCCGGGGCGTTCCCCTCCGAGGTTCCCGTGATGCGACTCTCCCGCCTGCTGCTGGTCCTGCCGGCCGCTCTGCTGCTGGCCGCCCCGCTCGTCCGCGCCGACGACACCGCCGACTTCCTCAAGCCGGACAACTGGGAAGGCCGGAAAGACCTGTGGAAGGTCGAGAAGGGGAGCATCATCGGCGAGACGGTGGAAGACCCGAAGTACAACACCTTCCTGTGCAGCAAGGCGAAGTACAGCGACTTCGAACTGAGCTTCAAGGTGACGCTGCACGAGGCGAAGGGGAACAGCGGGGTGCAGATCCGCAGCACCCGCACCGACAAGGACGGGCCGGACAACAAGCAGCCGTACAAGGTGGCCGGCCCGCAGGCCGACATCGGCCAGCAGTACTGGGGCAGCCTGTACGGGGAAGGGGTGGGCGGCATGATTAAGGCGAGCGACGCGGCGGCGGTCAAGAAGGCGGTGAAGGAGAAGGAGGCCAACGAGTACAAGATCGTGGCGAAGGGGACGAAGGTGACGATCACCATCAACGGCGAGACGATGGTGGACGGCGACTTCCCGAAGCTGCCGGGCAAGGACGGCAAAGACTTCCCGACGGACGGCATCATCGCCTTCCAACTGCACGGCGGGCACCCGAAGATGAAGGCCGAGTACGCCGACATCAAGTTCGTGGACCTGTCGAAGAAGAAGTAATGTCGCCGCCCGCCCCGCGGGCGGGCGCGTCATCCACGGCGGGTGTGGCTCCGGCTTTTGGCACGCGGACGATGCCACCCTGTTTCCCGACTCGCACCGGGAGGCAGGGTCCGCACGCTCGCGTCACGCGGAACTCGGAGCGCACCGGCACCCGTTGGCGGGCGGGTGAGCCGCACCAGCCCCCTCGCCGGCCGCGCCCTGCCCGAGTTCCCACACCATCACCCCGGCCAGATTTTACGCCACCGCGCGACCCACCTTCCGCCGCACCGTCACCGTGCCGTGAACGGGCACCCCGCTCACCTCGTCGGCGTCCGCCTGCAATGCTCGCTTCGCCCCCCCGTCCGGCACCTTCCGCACGTCCGCCTCGGCCGCGTCGAAACTGGTGGCGACGCGGCGGAACGGCGGCGGGTCCGCGGGTTTCCCCAACGGCGGGCCGGACAGGGCGACGGCGAAAAGCCGCAGCAATGCGCGAGTGGCTTGCGGCGGCCTGAACCCGTCAGCCGCGGGGCGGTGTCTTCGCTAAAACGATTCGACCGCCCGGAGTGACGTGGAATGTCAGACGCGACCGCCGACCTGAAAACGCTGGAAATCGTCGCCCTGGGCGAATTGGCGGGGTGCGCCAACGAGGCCGCCCTGCGGGCGTGGAACACCAAATTCTTCGGCGACAAAGGGCTGATGAAGGCGGCGCTGGGCAAGCTGAAGGACACCCCCAAAGAGCAGCGGGCGGCGTTCGGCCAGGAGGCCAACCGGGTGAAGGTGGCACTGGAGTCGGGGTATTCCGCGGTGCTGGACAAAGCGAAAGAAGCCGCCCTGCTCGCCAGCCTCGCCAACGACAAACTCGACGTGACGCTCCCCGGCCGGGCGTCGGCCCGCGGGCGGCTGCACCCGGCCACGCAAATCCTCCGCGAGATTTACGGCATCTTCGCCGACCTCGGCTTCCAGGTGTACCGCACGCGGGAAGTGGAAAGCGACGAACTGAACTTCGAACTGCTCAACATGCCGCCGCACCACCCGGCCCGCGACATGTGGGACACGTTCTTCACCACCACGCCGGGCACCGTGCTCCGCACGCACACCAGCCCCGGCCAGATTCACGTGATGCGGGAGATGTGCCCGAACCCGGTGCGGGTGATCCTGCCGGGCATGTGCTACCGGAACGAGGCGATCAGCACGCGGAGCGAAATCCAGTTCTTCCAGGTGGAGGGGCTGGTGATCGGCGAGGGGGTGACGATGGCCGACTTGAAGGGCACGCTGACGGCGTTCGCCCGGCGGATGTTCGGCCCGGAGCGGCAGATCCGCATCCGCAGCAGCTACTTCCCGTTCACCGAGCCGAGCATCGAGGTGGACATCGACTGGCCGAAGGACGATCCGAACCGCGACCGCCTGACGAAAGGCACCGGCTGGCTGGAAATCCTGGGGGCCGGGATGGTCCACCCGACGGTGCTGCGGAACGGCGGTTATGACCCGGACAAGGTGACCGGCTTCGCCTTCGGCATGGGGCCGCAACGGATGCTCATGCTCAAGCACGCCATCGACGACATCCGCCTGTTCTGGCAGAACGACCTGCGGTTCCTGAAGCAGTTCTGACAAGTCGGTGCCGCCTGCCGGGCGGCACTGTTGTGATTGTGCCGCCCGGCAGGCGGCACCTACTTTTCACCCTTCAGCGTTCCCAGCCACTCGACGATGACCCCGGCCACCTCGGTCATCTGCTTGGCCGAGATCTTGTCCGGGGTGTCGCTCAGCTTGTGCCAGTCGGCGTAGTCGAAGTCGATCACGTCCACCGCCGGGATGCCCACCCCGAGCAGGGCCAGGTGGTCGTCCTGCACCACATCCCCCCGCTTGAACCCCCGCTCGTACACGAACGACTTGGCCTTGCGGGTCTCGGCGATGCCCCACAGGTCGGCCACCAGTTGCTTCGCCCCCTCCCACGAGTACCCTTCCACCCGCAACTTGGCCCCGTCGTGGAAGCACAGGTCGAACAGCACGGCGGCGGTGTAGGTGAACCCGCGGGTCTTGGCCGCCTTCTTGTACTCGGCGGCGAAGTGCTCCGACCCGAAGAAGTAGTCGTCGCCGGCCCCGAACACGTACTCCTCCCCGTCGAACAGCACGAAATCCACCCCCACGCCGGTCGGCAGGTCTTTCATGTGCCGGGCGAGTTCCATCACGAACGCCGCGCCCGACGTGCCGTCGTTCGCGCTCACGAACGGCTTGTTCCAGTTGTTCTTGTTCGCCTCCTGGTCGGCGATCGGGCGGGTGTCGTAGTGGCTGCACAGGATCACCCGGTTCTTGCGGTCGGGGAACCACGACACCACCAGGTTGGTCATGCCGACCGCCTTCTGGTTCTTCTGCGTCGCCTGGAACTCCTGCTTCGTCACCTTCCCGCCGGCGTCCTCGAAGTGCTTCACCAGCAGTTCGATCTGCTTCTTCATCCCGTCCGACCCGCTCACCCGCGGGCCGATGTCGCACAACTCTTTCACGTGCTTGACCGCCCGGTCGCCGTCGAACGCCACTTTCGCCTCCGGTTTCTTCGGGTCACGGTCCTCGGCGAACTTCGGTCGCTTCGGGTCGTCGGCCGGGGTGCCGGAGGCGAACCCGGTGCGCGTCGGCTTGGCGTCGTCGGCCGGCCCGCACCCGGCGGCCACGCCGGCCACGCACGCCCATAGAATCACGCGCCGCATGGCCGCCTCCGCTCGGGGGATGAGACGGGGTGATTGTAAGCGGGCGGGGAAGAGTGGCGGAAGGGGAAGTGCCGCCGGCACTACAATCACGCTGCCGACTTCGGAGGTGTGGCCGTGATTCAGATCGTCTTCCGGGTGGTGCTGTCGGCGGTGTGGCTACTGGTCGGCGTGGGTATGCTGTTCCGCCAGGACCTGGTGCCGGCCAACATGCTCGCCGGCCGCGACGCGGTGGCCGTGACCCTGTTCGGGCTGTTGGCCCTGGCGCTGTCGGCGTACAACGTGCTGCGGCTGGTGGCGCACCTGCGGCGGCAGCGGGCCAGGGCGCGGGTCGCCGCCAACCCGCTCTCCCAGCCGGCCGCCCCGCCCCGCGAGCGGGAGTACATCCCGGAGTTGGACTTCACGAAGGACGAGCCGCCGCGTCCCGGTGAGCCGGCGGCGTGAGCCGCCCGGGTTCATGATCCACCCAGGCGGCTCACGCCGCCGGTTCTCCCGTCACTTCTTCACCGCCGTCAGCGGGCTGTAGAACTCGGCGTACCCGAGGAACATCTCCTCGAACGTCTGGTCGCCCCACTTGACCGTCTTCTTCGGGTCGGGGTTGGCTGGGTTCTTGCTGCTATTGTCGTACCACGCGGTGTACCGCACCGGGGTGCCGGCCGGCAGGGTGATGGGCGTGGCCAGCTCGTACCTCAGTTGCCAGTTGAAGTCATAGTGCGGCACGTCGAGCAGCACCTTCGTGTCCGTCACCTTGCCCGTCTTCGGGTCGAGCACGTCGTACTCGTACCGGGCGGCCTTCCCCCGCACGTGCATGTGCGGGCTGAACGCGGTCAGCGTCACCTCCGCCGGCAGTTTGAGCGAGAACGACTCCTTGTGGTTGTCGTCCTCCGGCGGGATGCTGATCTTCGGGCTGCCGAGGGGGAACACCTTCACCTCGTAGTTCGGCGTCGGGCCGAACTTGAACCCCACCTTCACCTGATCTTTCGTGGCCGTGCCGTTCGGCGTGTAGTGGATCTGGAACTTCAGCCGCGAGCCTTTGGGCAGCTTCTTGGCGAACCCGTCGGGCAGGATCTGCTTGGTGTTGCCGGGCACGTACACGGCGTAGTACCCCTGGGCTTCGCCGCGGCGGGGCAGTTCGAACTCGCCCGGCTTCTTCGGCGGCAGGGCGAACACGATCACGTGGTGAACGACCGCCCGGTCGGTCGGCCGCACCTCGGCTGCCACCACCCACTTGTCGTCCTCCAGCCCGGTGTCCACGGTCAAATACTGGTAGTCCATCGTGCCCGTCGCTTTGACCTTGATCGGCTCGGGGATCTGCACCACCAGGTCGGGCTTGCCGATGCCCCACTCGCCGTCGGCGAACGTGCGGGCGAGCGGGGCGTCGGCCTTGTCGCCTTCAGTGAGCCCGTCGGCCAGCCACGCCAGGAAGGCGTCCTTGTCGGCGGTCGGCAGGCTGCGGTCGTTCTTGAACGTGCGGGCCTCGCCCGGCTTGTCGGTGCCGGCCGCGTGCCACACGGGCATCGTCCCCTCCTTCACCACCTTCTTGACCATCCCCTTGTGGGCCTTCACGTCGTCGAGCGTTTCCAGGGTGAATGGCCCGACCCCGCCCGTGCGGTGGCACTCCTGGCAGTTCTGTTGGATCAGTCGGCTGGCGAAATTGTGATAGGTCGGCGTGGCGGCGGCGGGGGCCTTCACGTCGGCCAGATCCAGCGCACAGCCGGGGGCGGTGGTGGCCGTCACGGTCACGTCCTTGCCGGCGAGCACCGCGTCAATCGCACTCTTGACGAACGTGTGCTTCGGGGCGTCGGTGCTGTACCCCAGGCCGTACTGGTCGTCGATGGCCCCGTGGTATTTCACCGTGCGGGCGGCGTCGAGCACGAACACGTCGGTGGTGCTGGTCGCGCCGAGTTGCTTGCACAGCGTGCCGTCGGCGTCGTGAACGAACGCCGCCTTCAGGCCGGCGTCGGCGGCCAGCTTCGTCATGTCGGCCGGCTTGTCGGTCTTCACGGCGTCGATCAGCACGAACGCCAACCCCTTCGCCACGTACTCCTTCTCCAGCGCGGCCACCGTCGGCAGGTACTTCTTGCTGAGCGGGCAGGTGGCGCTCGTCACCACCACCACCGCCGCCTTCTTGTCCTTCATCGCGGCCGACAGCTTGAACGCCGAGCCGTCGAGCGCCTTCGCACTCAGGTCGGGGGCCCGCTTGCCGACGCCGGCGTGTGCGGCCGGCTGCGGCTTGGGGGCTTCCGTCTTGTCGGCCAGGGCGACACCGGCCGACAGGACGGCGGCGGCGAGGAGTCCGGCAACGCGCATGAGGGTGACTCGTGGACCAGGGGTGACGGGTGAACACGCGGGGAGGTGGGAGTATTACACCGGCGAGGCGGGGAGGGTTTCAAATGGAACCGGGAACGCAGTGACCGGGTGAGTGTATGCCACCCAATCACTGCGTTCCCGGTTCTACACACAACTCACTTGAAGTCGTTCTCGTCCACGTCGTCGCCGCCGTTCACGGTGATGAGGGCGGCCAGCTTGTCGCCGGTGTACTTCTTGGCGTCGATGGTCCGCACCGCCCCGTCGAGGAGGAGCACCCCGGCTTTGCCCGTCTTCGGGTTCCCGATCTTGGCCAGCTTCTTCGGGTCGAACGTCGGGTCGCCAGGTTTCATCCAGTTCGTCGCCTCTTCCATCTCGAAGATGGCGGCCGTGCGGGAGGTGCCGTCGGCCACGTTCTCCAGCGTCACGTTGTGCGTGTCCACCTGCCACGGGTCGTCCTTGCCCAGCCAGTTGACCGTGCGGAACGCCTGGAAGTACGTCTCGTGCTTCTCCTTCGTGGCGCGGGCGGGCACCTTGAAGGCGTCCGGCATCTCGTCCCACAGTTTCTTGTTCGCCGCGTCGTCCCACGCCTTCGTCCGGTCGATGCGGACGGACACGTCGTTCGCCTCCAGGTACGGCAGCAGTTCCACCCGCCAGCTCAGCAGCACCTTGCCCTCGCCGTCGGTGATGTCCCGCGGCAGGTGGCCGTTGGCGTCGTGGTAGTTGTGCAGGGCGAGGCCGATCTGTTTGAGGTTGTTCGTCAGCCGCATCCGGTCGGCCGCCTCCTGAATCTTGGTCGGCAATGACACGAACGCCGCCTTCAAGTCGGCCCCGATATCGGCCGTGGCGGTGGCGGTGAGCACCTTTCCGTCCTGCGTGATCTTGGCCGCCTTCAGCCCGCCGAGGGCGAAGTCGTACACCGGCAACCAGTCCTTCTCGCCGGCGTCGGCGGCGGTCGCCTTGCGGGATTCGATCAGGGCGTCGAGGGCCATCTTGATCGCCTTCTTCGCCACCGGCTCGGCCTTCTTCGCGGCCTCGGCGGTCGGGAAGTGAGCGGTCACGGTCAGCTTGCTGGTGGCCCCGAAGTCGAACGTCGCCACCGCCCGGTCGATCTCGGCGAGCGGCTCATACGGGGTGAACTCGTCTTCCACCTTTGGCATTTCGCCACCCGGCGGCGGCTGGACGGGCTTCAGGTCGTCGTTGATCACCACCTCGACCGCACCAAACCCCTCGCGGTACATCTTGATCTGATCCCGCAGCGGCTTGCCCTGGACGCCGAACACCACGTCGTGCTTGTCGGCCAGGGCGAGCGCCTCGGCCAGCGAGCCGTCCGCCTTCCGCCGCAGCAGCCCGGCCACCAGCGCCGGCCCGCTGCTGTACGCGGTCATCGGCAGGATCACCAGCGTGGTGTCGTCAATCGGCACGATGACAGACTCGCCGTAGCTGCCGCAGTAGTAGTACGGGGCATTCAGGTCGAGCGGCTTCGGCTTGGCGTCGACCGGCTTCACGTCCGGCTGGCCCGGTCCGCCGCCCGGCACTTGCGCCGGCAGCACTTGCACACCGCCGCCGAACACCCCTCCGCCGAGGTTGCCGAGGTTGCCGAGTTGCCCGAACCCGCCGAACCCGACGCCACCCCCGAACCCGAACCCGCCCTTCGGCTCGTCGCTCCCCTTCCACGCCTTAAGCAGCTTGGCTTTATCGACCGGCTTGCGGGTGGACACGAACACGGTGGCCGACTCCGGCCCGGCCGCGAACGTCGGCTCGGACCACAAGAAGGTGATGCGGGCGAGTTGGTCGAGGGTCAGGCCGTAGTCGGCTTCCAGCCGCTTGAGCAGGGCTTTGTCGCCCTTCTCCAGCGCGTCGCGGATGGGCTTGCCGGCGTCGGCGTCGTGCAGCTTGGCCACGTTGACGCTCAGCACCGCGAACCCTTCGGTCGGCACCAGTTCGGTGCCGGGGGCTTTCTTGGCCGGCTGGGCGGCAAGCGGCCGGCCGGTGTCAAGCAGCCCGACGCCGGCCACGGCGAACACAACCGCCATCAGTCCGAGCGACCAACACACGAGGGACCGCATGTCACGTCTCCGCGGGGAGGGGTGAGTCCGACGGGCGGGTCGGACGGGGTGAGAGTCATCATATCAGCGAGCGACGGGTCCACACCACGACACCGCCGCGGGTGTGACGTTGGCGTTTTTCCGGGCGACGACGATTAAGATGATAGTTGCCCGCCGTCGTCCCCCGACTCAGGTGTCGCCGTGCCCCCTGCCCCGTCCCGTCGCCTGGTGTTGCTGCTCGTCGTCGTGATCCTGGGTCTGCTCGGGTGGAGCCTGTATCTGATGAGCTACGTTCTGACAGTATCGGATGAAAGACGCGCTGCCAACGCCGACCGCAGCACCCGGGAAAACGACATTCGAGAGGCGCAACTGGCCATGGCGTCTGCCGAAACCGACATCCGTAGCGTGCTGTCCGCCCAGCAAGACGCCTGGAATCGCGGCGACCTGGACGGCTTCATGATCGGCTATTGGGAAAGCGAGGAGCTACGGTTCGCCTCCGGCGACACCGTGACGAGCGGATACAAGGCGACGAAGGAGCGGTACTTCAAACGGTACAAAGCGGACGGCAAGGAAATGGGCACGCTCACCTTCAGCGACGAAACGGTGGAGGTTCTGACTTCAGACTTCGCCCTGGTGCGGGGGCGGTGGCGGCTAAAGTACGCGAAGAACACCGACGAACCACACGGTCTGTACACACTGACGTTACGGCGGCTCGCCGACGGGTGGAAGATCACCACCGACCACACGTCCGCGGCCGAGAAGAAATGACACGAATTGAAGAGGCACGCGGATGTCGCGGATTTCATCGCGGATGAACACCGATGGAAGACAGATTTCTTCTCTCTGATCCGCGTTGATCCGCGCTGGAAACCGCGTCATCCGCGTGCCAGCCCGGAAAATTCCGCGCATCGCCCGGCTGCTACATGTCTCTACCAAGTTGACTATGGCCCGCATCAGCGACCTCCTGGCAACCCTCGTGCGGCGGCGGACGCCGGACGGCGACCCGCTGCTCGACGGCGTGTTGTTGGAGCGGTTCGCTCGCACCCAGGATGCAACGTCGTTCGAACTGCTGGTGTGGCGGCACGGGCCGATGGTGCTGGCCGTGTGTCGCCGAACACTTCGGGACAGTCACGCGGCCGAGGACGCTTTCCAGGCCGCGTTCCTGGTGCTGGCACGCAAGGCGGGGAGTGTTCGCGGATCGGCGGCCGGTTGGCTGCACCGGGTGGCCCGGCGGGTGTGCCTGCGGATGTCGCGCCGCCTGCCGCCGTCTTCGCTCGACGCCGACCCCGTTACCCGGCCGAATCCCGATGCCGTCGAAGCGGCCGAGCAGTCTTCCATTCTCGATGAAGAAGTCGCCCGCTTGCCGGAGTGGTTGCGGGTGCCGGTGGTGGTGTGCTACCTGCAAGGGCACACCACCGAGCGGGCGGCGGAGGTGCTCGGCATCCCCCGCGGCACAGTCCTTTCGCGGCTGGCGACGGCGCGCAAGCGGCTGGCGGTGCGGCTGATCACACGCGGGGTGGTGCCACTCGTCGCGGCGGTGGTCGTGCCCGAACTGTCGGCCGATGCCGGCCGCACGGTGGCGGAGGCCGCAGTCGGGTTCGCACTCGGTCAATCCACAAACAGCGTTCCCATTCAACTGGCCCTGGAGGTCCTGGCGATGACGAAGCGAACGATGGTGTTGATGGCCGCGGCGGTGCTAGTGCTGGTGGCGGGGTTGGGCAGCGGCGTGGGGTTCGTGGCTGCTCAGGGCAACCGCCCGACCGCTACTTCACCCGCGGTGGTCGCCGACCCGAAGAAGCCCGAACCGGCCGTTACCCCGGCCGATGACAAGGCCCGCCAGGAGCGGAAGGACATGCTTCTGAAACTGGTCGCCAGCGTGGACGCTGAACTCAAGGGTGTGGGCACCGACGACCTGGACGGCCTCCGCCAACGGCTCCGCGCGGCCGAACAGCGCCTGGCCGAGTTACACACTCGCGTGCGGACCGAGCGGCTGTCGATCCCGGATGATCTGGAAGACGAACTGGCCAAGGCCGAAGATCGCGTGACGGCGGCGAAGGCCGCGACGGTGCCGCGCGACGTGCTGGCCGAGGCGGTGAAACTGCACCCGAAGGTGGCGGGGGCGCTGAAGAAGCTTTTGGCGAATCAGGAAGAACGTCGCGCGAGTAAGTTGCCGAAGGATGACGCCGGGTGGAAGAAGTTGGACGAGGAGAGAGACACCCTGCACATGGAATGGCTGACCCTGCAAAAGGACGTCGAGCCGGAGGTGGAGGCGTACTTGCGAACGCCGGGGGTGGTCGACGCGCAGAAGGCGCGTGCGTCCGTCGAGCGGAAGCTGCAACGGCTGATGCAGAAAGCCGATGTCAGCCTTCGCGAGCTGAACCAGACGGAGGGTGAGGTTGCGGAACTGAAAAAGAAGTTGGCCAAGCTTGGACCGCAGCCCGAGGAGGTGGGGTGGCTGAAGGAGAAGCGGAAGCGATTGAAGCAGGAGTTGCTCGAACTGGAACTGCGGGAGTTCGGAATCGGGAAGTGAAAAAATGAAGTGCCGGCCGACTCCGGGGACGCTGCCAACCCCGAAGCCGACCGGCACTTCACTAAACACGATGCGCGACCCGGCGGAGTTATTGTCCGGTTGGTGGATTTTTTTCTTGCCGACGCATTTCCCGCGGGCATCATGGGTTGCGCAGTGGCCCACTTCCTCCCCCGGATCCTCCCCCATGACCACCCTCTCCCGTCGCTCGTTCCTGGCCGCATCGGCGGTCGCCCCGCTGCTGCTGCCGGCGGTCGCAAAATCGGCAGAACCGAAAAAAGACGACGCCAAGTTCAAGCTCGGCCTCGTCACCTACAACGTGGCGAAAGACTGGGACCTGCCGACGGTCCTGAAGCACTGCAAGGCGGCTGGGGTCGCGGCGGTGGAGTGCCGCACCACGCACAAGCACGGCGTCGAGCCGAGCCTGACGGCCGACCAACGCAAGGACGTGAAGAAGCAGTTCGCCGACGGCGGGGTGGTGTTCTGGGGGTGCGGCAGCGTGTGCGAGTTCCACTCCGAAGACGCGGCCGTGGTGAAGAAGAACGTGGAGCAGTGCAAGGAGTTCATCGACCTGGTGAAAGACCTGGGCGGGAAGGGAGTGAAGGTGCGACCGAATGGCGTGGGCAAGGGCATGACGGTCGAGCAGGCGGTGGCCCAGATCGGCAAGGCGCTCGCCGAGTGCGGCAAGGCGGCCGAGAGTGCGGGCGTCGAGATCTGCGTCGAGGTCCACGGGCCGAAGGAGAGCACCGCCCAGCCGAAGGTGATGCGGGCGATCATGGACGCCTGCGGGCACAAGGCGGTGGGAGTGACGTGGAACTCGAACGACGGGGAGGTGATCCACGGCTCCATCGACGAGGGGTTCGACCTTCTGAAGGGGCACATCAAGAGCTGCCACATCAACGACCTGGGCAAAGACAAGAAGGGCGTGTACCCGTACCGCGAGTTGTTCAAGAAGCTGGCGGAGATCAAGTACGACCGCTACACCCTGTGCGAGGTGGGCACGGCCGTGAAGCCCGACGACGGCGAGAAGTGGCTGGCCGACTACCACAAGCAGTGGAAGGAACTGGTGGGGTGAACCGAGTCGGGCGAGCCGAGCGGCGTGAGCCGCCGGTTCGATCTTGTAGGGCGGGTCATGTGACAAGTCCTTGAGCGGTTCGCAACGCGGCTTCAGTTTCGGTTGCGGCCCTCGGAGTTACATGCGAGTATCTATCGGTGGAGCAGGATTTCCAAGCGAGATTGGCGATGAACCGCAAATTCTTCTGGTGGTGGTCAGTGCCGCAACTGATAGTGGTGTTGGCGTTCTTGGGCTGGTGCGTTTGCTACCTGTGGAATGAGTCCCAGAGCTGGGGGGGTGCAATCGCCCTGATCCTGCGAACTCCAGCATGATTCCGGTGTTGGCGTGGTGAACGGTGCATGAACTTGGGCGTTGGCGCACAGGACTTGTCGCTGGACGCGGATTTCCGCAAACCCGTGGTACACCCGCCGC
>JANNQE010001285.1:0-2624 GCA_031441625.1 Planctomycetia bacterium | reverse complement strand
TTCGTCGTAGGTGGTCTCGACGGCCGAAAGCGGGGTAACCCCGACCGACACTTCGTTTTTGCGGAGGTTGCCCCACCGGTCGCTCAAGCCCCCGGCTCGCCAACCGGGGTCTACTTCCGCCACTTGCCGGTGAACACGATGAGCAGGATGCACACCAGGCCGACGCCGAGCGCGATGAGCACCACGCTCTCCGTGTTGGCGAGCAGGCCGGTCCAGTACTTCACGAACCCGTCGGCGTAGTCGGATGCGAACATGGTGCGTCTCACGTTGGAAGTCCGGCTGGAACCGGGAACGGAGTGACCGGGTGTGCACTCGCACCCGGTCACTCCGTTCCCGGTTCCAGGAAGCCACTACCGCCCGCCGGTGCCCGTGCCACCGCCGCCCGAGCCGGTGCCGCCGCCGGCAGTGCCGCCTTGCTGCGGGCTGGCACCCGCCGTCGGCGTGACGCCGAGAGTGTTGCTGGCGGTGCCGCCGCCGGAGCCGGCCGGGTTACCGCCGCTGACCCCGCCGCTGATGCCGCTCCGGTATTGCTGGGTCAGCCCGCGGACGGCCGACGCCGGCCCGGCCGAGTTGATGGTCGGGTCGTCGATGTCGATGGCCTGCACGCTGAACGCGGTGCCGCGGGTGGCCGGGCGGGCGTTCAGGTAGGCGAGGACCGCGCTCGCCCGCTTCTGGTCCAGGTCGCCGCGGGCGGTGGCCGTCTTCTCGGGGGCCTTCTCGTCGTACACCACGTCGTTCGACGTTTGCACCAGGACCGTGCTGTTCGGCGACGGCATCTTGCGGGCCAGTTGGTCCAGCTTGTTGCGGCCGACCCCGTTCAGCTTGTCCGACCCGTTGTCGAAGAAGGTGTTCAGGATGACGTCGTTCACCACCCCCGCGTTGTTCTGCTGCACCTCGAACGGGTGCAGCACCGCCTGCCGCGCCAGGTAGCCGTTCCGCTCCGGCCAGCCGTTGTTGTTGTTCACCTTCTGGAACTCTTCCTGGACGTTCGGGGCGGCGCACCCGACCGCCCCCAACACCCCAGCGGCCAGAGCCGCCACCAGCGCTTTCCGGGTCTTCCCAGTCATCGCACACTTCCTCCGTGAAGGGACCGGGGGCATCCTACCCCCTCTCTCCGGGCACCACCTCTTTCGGCATTACCCCATCTTGCTCAACAGGTTCTTCTGGATCTGAATCGCGGCCGGCCCGACCAGCACCACGAAGATGGCCGGGAAGATGAACAGGACGAGCGGGAAGATCAGCTTGACGGCCGTCTTCGCCCCCTCCTCCTCGGCCTTCTGGCGGCGGCGGGTCCGCATCGAGTCCGACTGCACCCGCAGGGCCTGCGCGATGCTCGCCCCGAAGCGGTCGGCCTGAATGAGGATGGCCGCCAGGCTCTTCACGTCGTCCACGCCCGTCCGCACGCCCAGGTCGTGCAGCACCTCCCGCCGCGGCCGACCCATTTGCAGTTGCAGGTTGGCCAGGGCCAGCTCCTCGCACATCACCTTGGCGTGGTCCTTCATCTCCTCGGTCACTTTCCGCATGGCCGCGTCCAGGCCGAGGCCCGACTCGACGCACACCACCAGCAAGTCGAGGGCGTCGGGCAGGGTCATGAAGATCTGCTGCTTCCGCTCCTTGATGAGCAGCCACAGGGCGATGGGCGGCAGGTAGAAGCCGGCGCACGTGGCCAGGCCGATCTTCCACAGGGCTTCCAGGCTGAACCCCCAGATGGCCAGGCAGGTGATGGCGGCCGGCAGGGCGATGACGCCCAGGCACACCAGCCGCAGGCCGAGGTACACCGTCGGGGCGGTCTCGCTGCGGAAGCCGGCGTTCGCCAGCTTCACCCGCAGGCCGTTCTTCTCCAGGTCGGACTTCGGCTGCATGGACACGCCCAGCTTGCTGAAGGCGTCCTTCAGGCCGGCGAACTTCTGCCGCGACTCGGCGTTCGCCAGCTCCAGCTCCATGAGCGACTTCGGCCGGCCGATGCGGTCCAGGCGGTCCTCGGCGTTGCTGTTCCGCTTGCTCAGGAAGGAGAGCAGCCAGAACACGCCGCACACGATGCCGCCGAACACGACGAAGGGCAGCAGCGTCTCGGCCGACAGGAAGGCGAACGGGGTCACGGGAGCGTCTCCGGGTGCGGAAGCCGAGTCGAGGTACGGTCGGTTGTTCGGGTCAGGTGGCCGCTCACGTCCGGGGGAGCGGGGGGCGTCAGCCCCTTGGTTGTTGTGCTCACCAGGGGGCTGACGCCCCCCGCTCGCCTTACACCTTGATGTCCACGATCTTCTTGATGCAGAAGGTGCCGACGAGCATGGAGATGATGGCCCCGATGGACATGTACTGGCCCATCGGGTCCTTCCACAGCAGCTCGATGTAGTCCGGTTTCATCCACAGCATGAGGAGGAACAGGCCGATGGGCAGGGCGATGAGCACGATGCCCGACAGCCGCCCCTCGGCCGTGAGCGCCTTCACCTGCCCGAGGATCTTGATCCGCTCGCGGATGACGTGCCCGATGCGGTCGAGGATCTCGGCCAGGTCGCCCCCAGTCTGCCGCTGGATGATCACACTCGTGGCGAAGAACTTCAGGTCCAGGTTGGGCACCCGGTCGCACAAGCCCTTGAGCGCCTCGTCCAGGGTGATGCCCAGGT
>JANNQE010001284.1:0-8108 GCA_031441625.1 Planctomycetia bacterium | reverse complement strand
AAGTGGTGAAGGTGAACGCCGTCAAGCTGTCGGTGGTGGTGTGTGTCGGGCTGGGCATGTGGGTGTTGCCGTTCGACGAGATCTTCCCGGTTTGTTCGCCGCGTGGAAACGCCGAGCGCTTCGGCATCACGCGCTCGGCGTTGCCTCGCGGCTAACTAACCGGGAAGATCTCGTCGAACGGCACCTCCCACTGGCCCAGCCCGACGCTCACCAGCACCGTCTGCTTGACGGCGTTCACCTTCACCACTTTGCCGACGCTGTCGAACCGGCTGACCCGCACCGAGGCGTTCGGCTTGAGCGACACCCGCATCGCCTGCAACTCCTCCTGTTCCGCCTTCTCGCGGTCGGCCTCCTTGATCTTCCGCACGTACTCCGCCTTCTGTTCGTCCGCCTCGTGCTGGGCGGTCAACGCCGCCTGTCGCGCCTTCTCGGCGTCCTCCCGCAGTTCCTGCAAGCGGGCGAGTTCGCCGGTCTTCCCCTTCTTCCGCTTCAGGTAGCGGTGGGCCTTCAGCAGCAGTTCTTTCGGCAGCTTCAGCCGGCGGGCGATCCGCAGGGCGTTGCTCATGCCGAACTGCCCGATGTGCAGGCGGTACGTCGGCCGCAGCGTTTCGATGTCGAACTCGACCGCCCCGTTCTCGGCGAGCGGGTTGTTGAACGCATACGTCTTCAGGTCGCCCAGGTGCGTCGTCACGATGGCCCGGCATCCGCGTTCGGCGAGCGTGTCGAGGATCGCCCGGCCGAGTGCGGCCCCTTCGGTCGGGTCGGTGCCGGCACCCAACTCATCCAACAGCACGAGGCTGTTCTCGTCGGCCGTCTTCAGGATTTCCGCGATGCGGGTGATGTGCGAGCTGAACGTGCTGAGCGACTGTTCCAGGCTTTGCTCATCGCCGATGTCACTCAAGATGTGCGAGAAGACGGGCACCATGCTGCCGACCGACGCGGGGATGTGCATGCCGCACTGGGCCATCACCGACAAGAGGCCGACCGTCTTCAGCGTGACCGTCTTCCCGCCCGTGTTCGGCCCGGTGATGATGAGTAGGTTGAACCCCAACCCCAACCGCATCTCAATGGGGACGACTTGCTTCGGCGGCTTCGCTTCAACAGTCGGCGTGCTCGGCGGGGCGACCATCATGCCCGGCTTGTTCCCCTGTTCGCTCTTCTGCGCCGCGGTGCGGAAGATGTTCATGAGCACCGGGTGGCGGGCGTCGCGGAGCCAGAGTTTGCCCTCGGTGTTCACGTCCGGGCAGTTCATGTCGAACTCCCGAGCGAGGCGTGCCCTGGCGGTGATGAAGTCGAGGCGGGCGATAATGTCGAGACTGTAACTCAACGGCTTGGCGATGCGTCCCACTTCGGCACTCAGCCGCCGCAGAATGCGCTTCACCTCGCGGTCTTCCTCGGCCTTCAGCGTGATGCGTTCGGTGCTCAGGTGGGCGACGGTCCGCGGTTCCACGAACACCGTCTCGCCCGTGCCGCTCACGCGGTGGATAATCCCTTCCACCTTGTGCCGGTGGTTCACGGCCACGGGCAACACGTAGTGGTCGCCGTTCATCGTCGCGTTCGGGTAGCTCAGAATCTTCCGTAACTCCGGGTCGCGGAGCAGTCGCTTCACCTCGTTCTTCACCTTCTCGTCGAGTTCAAAGAGCTTCTGGCGGATGGCCGACAGGTCGCGGCTGGCGACATCGAGCACGTGCCCGCGGCCGTCGATGCACCCGGAGATGCTGCGACTCACGGGGCCGAAGTCTTCGATGCCGGAGAGCAGTTCGAGGAGCGCTTCGAGTTGCTGACTCAGTCGCATCCGGTAGCGGAAGACGTTGCCGGTGCAGGCGAGGGTCTCGCCCACTTGCAGGAGCTGTTCCGCACTCAACATGCTGCCGATGGCGGCCCGCTTCACCAGCAATCGGATGTCGTGCAGGCCGGTCAGCGGTGGTGCCTGGTTCTGTTCGAGGGCCAGCACCATTTCGGACACGAGGGCCAACTCGGAGCGGATCTGTTCGACATTGGTGGACGGCTCGACGGCCCGGCACAAGTCGCGGCCGAGCGACGACGCGGCAAACCCGGCGAGCAGCTCGCGGACCTTGTCGAACTCCAACAGACCCAGCGTGTGGGTATCCATTATTGATGACGGCGGTGGTGCGGTGGCGTTCATGCCCGACGGGACAGGGCGCACGCGGGGCGGGTTCGCAGGAATTGTAGGTCGGTCCGCTCTGATAGGGTGGCCCGCTCTCTCCGAGAGCGGGATCGGACACCCGCTCTGATAGGGTGGCCCGCTCTCGCCGAGAGCGGGATCGGACCCCGCTCTGATAGGGTGGCCCGTCTCTTGCCGAGAGCGGGAATCAAGACCCGCTCTCGGCAAGAGCGGACCACCCTAACCCGACCTACAGCTCCGCCACCACCCGCCGCACGAGTGCCCGCAGCTTCGGCTCGGCCGCGTTCGCCGTGTGGATGATTTCGGCCAGGCTCACTGGCTTGAGGGCGTCCGCCAGGCACATGTCCGTAATCACGCTCAGGCCCAGGTTTCGCATCTTGGAATGCACGCCGACGATCACTTCCGGGATGGTGGACATGCCAATAGCATCGGCCCCGATGGTGCGGAGGAAGCGGTACTCGGCCCGCGTTTCGAGGCACGGCCCGGTCACGGCCGAGAACACGCCCTGTTGAACGGAAATCTTCTCGTCGAGGGCCACCCGCTTCGCCAGTGCCAGCAGGTCGCGGTCGTAGGCGTGGCACATGTCGGGGAAGCGCTCGCCCAGGCGGTCGTCGTTCGGCCCGATGAGCGGGTTCGCCCCGAGCAGGTTGATGTGGTCCTCGATCAGCATGATGTCGCCGTTCTGGTACTGTGGGTTCAGCCCGCCGCAGGCGTTCGAGCAGATGAGCACCCCACACCCGAGGGCCTTCATGACGCGCACTGGGAACGTCACCTGCTGGGCGGTGTAGCCTTCGTACAAATGGAAGCGGCCTTCCATCGCCACCACGCTCTTGCCGCCGAGGGTGCCGCACACCAGCCGGCCCTTGTGCGACGGTGCCGTGCTGCGGGGGAAGTGCGGGATCTGCTCGTAGGGGATTTCGGTGCGGTCGGTGATCTCGTCGGCGAACTTGCCCAGGCCGGTGCCCAGCACGATACCCACGCTCGGCGTGCCCGGCCACAGGTTGCGGACGGCGGTGGCGGCTTCCTGAATCTGGTCGTAAAGCGACATGGCGTGTGCCGTTGACTTGGGTAGGGTGACGGCTCGTGAGGGGAGATGATATGACCTTGCCCGCCCGCCTGCGGCTGTGGCCGACGGCCGCCGAACTGGCTCGCATGGCCCGCCACCCGGCCGCCTACGCCCCCACCGCCGCCGAGGTGCTGACGCCCCCGCCGGTGCCGTTGCCGACGATTGCCATGGGTGCGGACGAACGCCGCCTGATGGACGCGATCATCGCCGACCCCGACGCCGACGAACCGCGGTTGCGGTTTGCCGAGTGGGTGGAACGCACGGATGCGAAGCGAGCGCGGTTCATTCGGGGGCAACTACTCGGTTTGCCGCGAGGCGCAGACGAGCGATGGGCCGAACCGTTCCTCCCCTTCGGTGCCCGCGATGTCGTCTTCCGTCGCGGGTTCGCCGAGGCGATGTCGCTCACCGGCCGCAGTTTCATCAGTCTCTCCGACGGCCTGTTCGCTGCCACGCCGCTGCGAGAAGTGCGACTGATCGCCGTGAATTTCCTGATCCCCGAGTTGGTGGCGTGTACGAACTTGCGAAAGCTGACACGCCTCGACTTGCGGGGCAACGACATCGACGACGCGGGGAAGGCACTGTTGGCCGCGTGCGAGTGGTTGCGAGGGGTGGAGGTGGTGGTGTAATTGTGGCCGTCGCCCGTCCGCCGGTGTACACTCCGAGTCGTCCCGAGGTGCCCGCCGATGCCCCCGACCCGCCGTCAGTTCCTCTCCGCCGCCGCCACTGCTGCCGCCGGGGGTGCCATGCTCGCCGCCTCACCGGCTCCCTCGCGGTCGCGGCTCGTCGCCCCGACCGCGGATTCGGTCATCTTCCTCATGCTCACCGGCGGGCCGAGTCAGCTCGACACCTGGGACCCGAAGCCAGACGCGCCCTCCGATGTCCGAAGCCCGTTCGCCGCGATCCCCACGAAGGTGCCGGGCGTTCGCGTCACGGAACTGTTCCCGAACATGGCCGGCATCGCCGACAAGTTCGCCCTGGTGCGGAGCGTCCACCACACCGACGCCCCGATCCACGAGGTCGGCTTCCAGTGGGTGAACACCGGCCGCCTGTTCCGCGACGGCCCGGAGTGGCCGAGCGTGGGGGCAACAGCCGCTCACCTCCGGGAACCCCATGCCGAACTGGTGCTGTGGCATCACCTCCAGGCAGACGAAGTGCAGACGGGGTTAGACGCGAGCCACGGACAAGGTGCAGGGTTCCTCTCTGGTCGCAAGGTGGCCCCCTTTCGGTTCAGCCGCCAGACGTTCGAGGAGAACTGCCGCTGGGCTGTATCTAGCGTCGAATGCGGCGTGCATGTCCAAATCATCAACCACTTCACCACCGTCTTCAACTCCCCCTCCTGGGACTGCCACGCCGAGTACACCGGCCCACTGTCGTGTTCGCTGGCCGACTACCGCGAGACTGTCGCGCCGAGTTTCGACACAGCCTTTACACGACTCGTCACCGACCTGCATGAGAGGGGTTTGTTGGAGCGCACGCTGGTGGTTGCCACCGGGGAGTTCGGCCGCACGCCGAAGTTCAACTGCAACGGCGGGCGGGACCACTGGCCGGGCGTCTGGACGACCATCTTCGCCGGCGGCGGGGTGAAGGGCGGGCAGGTGGTCGGCGCATCCGACGCGATTGCGAGCGAGCCGAAGGACCGCCCGGTTCACGCCGCCGACATCCCGGCCACCATCTTCCACGCCCTCGGCATCGCCCCCGACGCCACCATCCCCGGCCCGACGGGTTCGCCCGTGCCGGCCTACACCGGCCGACCCATCCGCGAGTTGTTCTGAACGTCTGGTAGAATACCGGCACTACGGAGGGCGAGCGATGACCATTACGGTGGACGCGAAGGAGCTGCCCGGCCGGTTGGCCGAGTTGGTGGCACTGGTCGAGCGCGGGGACGAAGTGATCGTCTGCGACGGTAACGTGACGGCCAAACTGGTGCCGCCCCCGCCGCCGACACCCGCCAAGCGGAAGTTCATCTTCAACATGCACCCCGGCGCGATGGTCATGCGCGCGGACTTCGACGACCCCATCGACGAAGAGGCCTTCTTGCGGGGGAAGGCGTGAAGCTTCTGGCTATCGCCACCGGCCACCTGTTAGCCCGACGCGCGAGCGAGGGCCAAGCCACTTGTCCGCGAAGGCCCGCGGCCCTCGCTCGCGCGTCGGGCTAACAGGCGGTCGGCGGTGTGCCACTCACCGAATGTTCGATGAGTCATTCGCCCCTCGCTCGCGCGTCGGGCTAACAGATCTGATGTGGATGAGTCCATTCCCACCCCGGCAGCCATCTCTATGCTGGGTGCATCTGCGTTCACTTCGGGTGTTCCCTCATGAAAACCACCGTCGCCATCCACGGGGCGTGCGGGCGGATGGGCCAGCGGCTCGTCGCCCTCGCCCGTGAAGACTCCGCCCTCAAGGTCGTCGCCGCCATCGACTCGCCGTCGCACCCGAAGATCGGCACCGACGCGGGAGAACTGGCCGGCGTGGGCCACCTGGGCGTCCACGTCACCGGCGAACTGCCGCTGAGCGTCACCCCCGATTGCGTCATCGACTTCAGCGCCCCCGTCGGGACGATGGCCATCCTGAAGACGTGCATCGACCGCCGACTGCCGCTCGTCATCGCCACCACCGGCCTCGAAGCCGAGCACATGGCCGAGATCGACCACGCCGCCCACCACACCGCCGTGCTCCTCTCGCCGAGTATGAGCCTGGTGGTGAACCTGCTGTTCAAGCTGACCAAGCTGGCCGGCGAGGCGCTGGCGGGGAAGGGGTTCGATGTGGAGATCGTCGAGCGGCACCACCGCATGAAGAAGGACTCGCCGAGCGGCACGGCGCTCAAGTTCGTGGAGGTGGTGCAGGAGGCGATGAAGCAAACCAAGGTGCTGCACGGCCGCGAGGGGCTGGTGGGCGAACGCACGCCGGACGAGATCGGCGTTCACGCCATCCGCGGGGGCGACAGCGTGGGCGAGCACACCATCGTGTTCGCCTCGCAAGGGGAGACGATGGAATTGGTTCACAAGGGGAGCAGCCGCGACAGCTACGCCCGCGGGGCGCTGGCAGCCGCCAAGTGGCTGGCCGGCAAACCGGCCGGCGTGTACACGATGGCCGACGTGCTGGGGCTGTAACACCGCCTCCGAACAATCTCGGAAAAATCCCGCGGCGGGTGTCCCAACTCACCCTCGCCGTTCGTCGTCCGGGTGAACGGCGGTCGCCGACCGCCACACTCCACGCTCACCGGATGAGAGGACCGATCATGGCGAAGTTTCTGTTCGTGTACCGCGACCAGCCCGACCCGTCGCAAGGCCCGCCGTCGCCGGAGATGGTGCAGGCGATCATGGCCGAGTGGGGCGTCTGGTTCCGCAAAGTGGGGGCGGCCGTGGTGGACGGCGGCGACGGCCTGCAACCGACCGGGCGGATGGTGATGCCCGGCGGCAAGGTGAGCGACGGCCCGTTCATCGAGGCGAAAGAGGTGGTCGGCGGGTACTCCGTCGTCCAGGCCGACAGCTACGAGCAGGCGGTGGAGTACGCCAAGAGTTGTCCGATCGTGGCGAACGGCGGGACGATCGAGGTCCGCGAGCTGGCCGGTTTCAATTGACGCCCACACCGCCGGCCCTGGTGGAGCACTTCTTCCGGCACGAGTACGCCCGGCTGGTGGCGTCACTCACCCGCCGGTTCGGGGTGCGCCACCTGGGGCTGGCCGAAGACGCCGTTCAAGCGGCGGTCGAGCGGGCGCTGCGGTCGTGGTCCCTCCGCGGGGTGCCGGACAACCCCGCCGCCTGGCTGCACCAGGTGGCGTACCGCTTCGCCCTCGACGCCCTCCGCCGTGACCTCCGCTGGACCCCACTTCACGTCAGCCGCTCGGCCGACTGGCCCGCCGCCGCCACGCCCCCGCTGGTCGAAGCGGAGGTGCAAGACGACCTGCTGCGGATGATCTTCGTCTGTTGCGACCCGGTGCTGTCGCAAGAGTTGATGGTGGCGCTCGCGCTGAAGACGCTGTGCGGGTTCGGTCCGAAGGAGATCGCACGGGCGTTCCTCACCACTGAGGCGAACGTGCTGAAGCGAATCACGCGAGCGAAGGAGCGGCTGCGGGCCGCGAGCATCGACCCGACGGCACTCTCGGCCGACGACATTCGTGCCCGCCTGCCCGACGCCTTGGCGGTGATCTACCTGCTGTTCAACGAGGGGTACAGTTCCACCCAGCCCGATCAGGTGATCCGCCAAGACCTGTGCGAAGAGGCCGTTCGCCTCGCCCTGCTGTTGGCCGAACACCCGCTCACCGCCGGCACCGAGACGGCCGCGTTCCTGGCCCTGCTGCTGTTCCACGCCGGGCGGCTGTCCGGTCGCACCAGTGCCGCCGGCGACTTGTGCCTGCTCGAAGACCAGGACCGCGCCGCGTGGGACTGGCGGCTGCTGGCCGAAGGCTTCCGCTGGTTGAAGGTGGCCACGACTGGCGAAGTCGTCACCCGTTATCATGCGGAAGCGTGGATCGCCGCCGAACACTGCCGGGCACCGGAATACGGTCACACCGACTGGGCCGCGATTGTCGATGCCTATGAGTTGTTGTTGAAGCTCGCCCCGTCGCCGGTTCACGAACTGAACCGCGCGATCGCCATCTCCCGCCGCGACGGGGTGGAGGCCGGCAAACTGGCCCTCGCCCAAATCCCGCCCGGCCACATCCCCGACACCTACTACCTGTGGCACGCGACGCTGGCCGAGTTCGCCTGTGCCAGCAACGACCCGGCCGCCGCCCGCGGCAGCCTGCTCCGCGCCCGCGAGCTGGCCCCCACCGTCGCCGAGCGGGAACTGCTCGACCGCCGGCTGGCGAAGTTGTGAACCGCCACGGGCGCACTGCGGGCGCGGATGGACGCCCCGCCGCGAGCCGCAAGGGTGGTTCGCGGCGGGGCGTCGCGGCCG
>JANNQE010001283.1:0-1959 GCA_031441625.1 Planctomycetia bacterium | reverse complement strand
GCGCGTCCGACCCCCGACGCGCTCCCCTGCGGGTCGCGGCAACGGGTCGTCGCCTGTCAGTCTGGGTAAAAATTCCGGAAGGCCGACGGTGCGACCGGCCGATAGCCTGATGTGGGACGTTGTCCGCGGAGCGCAGTTGCGATGGGAATGCTCGACCACTGGCACCCGGTTCACCCGAGCCGCACCCTGAAGAACGGGTCAGCGGTGGAGGTGCAGGTGGCCGGCCGGCTGATCTGCCTGTTCCGCACGGCGGGCGGGCGGGCGGCGGCGGTGGACGACGTGTGCCCGCACCGCCGGCTGAAATTGAGCTACGGCAAGGTGGTGGGCGAGAGGATCGAGTGCAAGTACCACGGGTGGAAGTTCGACCCGTGCGGGAACGGGGAGAGTGCCAGCACCCCGAAGATGACCGCCTGCACCGAGGCGTTCGACGCCCGCGAGGAGTACGGGTACATCTGGCTGAAGACGAAGCACTCGAACCCCGTCTTTCCGGTCATCAACGCGGACAACTACTACCCCCTCGGCAGCTTCCGGCACGAGTCGCCCGCCCCGCTCGAGCTGACGGTGGACAACTTCAACGAGATCGAGCACAGCGGCACCGTCCACGACACGTTCGGGTACGACCTGGACCGCCTGCACGAGGTGCGGGTGCGGTTCGAGACGACCGACGACAAGGTGCGGGTGATCAACGTCGGCCCGACCAAGCGGCTGTTCCGCCCGTTCGCCTGGCTGCTCGGCATCCGCGCCGGCGACCTGTTCCACGACGACTGGACCACCCACTTCTCGCCCGTGTACAGCGTGTTCGACCACTGGTGGACCAGCCCGGACGGCGGGCGGGAGAGCATGATCCGCTGGCGGCTGTACATCTTCTACCACCCGATCGACGAGACGCGAACGGCCGTCACCTCGTTCGTGTACGCCAAGAGCAAGTACCCCGGCAAGGTGGGCGGGCTGCGGCTGGCCAAGCCGCTCTTCCGCATGGAGGTGGACCGCGAGATCCGCCAGGACATCGCCATGCTGAAGCACATGGGCAGCCTGGACACGAGCATCGAGGGGCTGAAGCTGAGCCGGTTCGACAAGGTGCTCGGCCTCACCCGCGAGCGGATCGCCCGCATCTACCGCGGGGTCGCCCCCGCCCCGGTCGCCCAGCCGCAGGCGAACGGCCGCTACCCGCTGATCGCGTGAACAAACCTGGAACCGGGAACGCAGTGACGGGGTGTGATTGGTCTCACCCGGTCCCTGCGTTCCCGGTTCCAGTAGACTCCCTGTATGTTCTCCTCCCGCGTCCCGTTGCCCGCCCTCGTCGTCTGGTGCCGCGCCCTGCGGTACGGGCTGTCGGCCGGCCTGTCGCCCGTCAAGGTGCTCCGCCAGCAGGCCAAGTCCGGCCCGCCCGCCGTCCGCCCGCTCGCCGGCCAACTGTCCGACAGCATGAAGGACGGCAATTCGTTCGCCGACTCGCTGAAGGGGCACCGGGCGAAGTTCCCCAAGCTGTTCGTCGAGATGGTGGCGGTGGCCGAGTCGGCCGGCAAGCTGAGCGAGGTGTTCGAGGAACTGGAGCGGTACTTCGAGGCGCAGCAGGAGTCGCGGAAGCAGTTCGTCGGGGCGATGGTGATGCCCGCCGCCATCTACGTCGTGGCCGTGCTCGTCGTCTCCCTGCTGGTCACAGTCCTCGCCGTCCTCTCCCCGACCGGGGCCGGCTCGTCCGGGCTGAGCCTGAACCCGTTCGGGCTGAACAAGTTCGGGGCGGGCGCCGGGCTGATCGTGGCCGGCATCGGGTACGGCCTGGGGGCGGTGCTGGTCTTCTTCTACCTGATCGCCCGCGACAACGACGACTTGAAGCAGAAGGTGGAGGCGTTCGGCATCAAGATCCCCGGCTTGCAGGCGTGCTACCGCTCGTTCGCCCTCCAGCGGTTCAGCCTCGCACTAAGCATGACGCACGAGGCCGGGATGCGGGCCGACAAG
>JANNQE010001282.1:0-1936 GCA_031441625.1 Planctomycetia bacterium | reverse complement strand
GGGTGTTATCACTCACCCGGCCGGCTGACGCCGGCGGTTCCAGAGGCTGACCAATGACCCCCTCCCGACAGATGCGACTGACCGACTACGCCTCGTGCGCCGGGTGAGCGGGGAAACTTGCCGCCGGCGGCATCGCTCAGGTCCTGAGCTTCCTCCCCACCACCAGCGACCCGAACCTGCTCGTCGGCACCGAGACGCACGACGACGCGGGGGTGTACCGTCTCACGCCCGACATCGCCCTCGTCCAGACGCTCGACTTCTTCCCGCCGGTGGTGGACGACCCGTTCGTGTACGGGCAGATCGCCGCCGCCAACGCGCTCTCCGACGTGTACGCCATGGGCGGCACGCCGCTCACCGCGATGAACCTGGTCGGCTTCCCCGACGACAAGCTGGACATGTCGATCCTCGGGCAGATCCTGGCGGGCGGGGCGGACCGCTGCATCGCGGCCAACTGCACCATCGTCGGCGGGCACACGGTGCGGGACGCCGAGATCAAGTTCGGCCTGTCGGTCACGGGCACGGTTCACCCGGACAAGGTGCTGACGAACGCGAACGCCAAGCCGGGCGACGTGCTGGTGCTCACCAAGCCGCTCGGCACCGGGTTCGTGACCACCGCCAACAAGAAGGAACAGTGCCCGCCGGACGTGCTCGAAGCCGCGTGCCGCGGGATGGTGCAACTGAACGCGGTGGGCGTCGGCCCGATGCAGGCGTGCGGGGTTCACGCCGCGACCGACGTGACCGGCTTCGCGCTGGCCGGGCACACCTACGAGATGGCCGCCGGCAGCGGGCACACCATCGTGCTGGATTCGAAGGCGTTCCCGACCATTCCGGGCATCGAGCAACTGGACGTGACGCAGTTCCGCACGCGGGCGGTCAAGTCGAACCGCGAGTACACGCTGCCGCACACGCACCTCGACGGCACCCCGGACGGGTACAAGATGGAGTTCTTCTACGACCCGCAGACGAGCGGCGGGCTGCTCATCGCGGTGCCGGCGGACAAGGCCGCCGAGCTGGTGCGGCAACTGCTGGCGAGCGGCGCGCTGTGCGCCGTGGTCGTCGGCGAGGTGGTGCCGAAGCGCGACAAGTCGTTGTGGGTCAAGTGACCGTGTCGCCCCCGTTCACTTCTTGCCCAGCGCCCGCTTCTTGGCGAAGAAGGCGCTCAGCAGTCCGGCGCACGGCTCGGCCATCACCCCGCCGACCACCTGACAGCGGTGGTTGAGCCTCGGGTCGTTCGTGATCTGGTAGAGCGTGTGGCACGCCCCCGCCTTCGGGTCGGTGCAGCCGTACACCACCACCGGGATGCGGGCCTGCACGATCGCCCCGGCGCACATCGGGCACGGCTCCAGCGTCACGTACAGCAGGCAGCGGTCGAGCCGCCAACTCTTCCGCGCCGCCGCCGCCTGCGTGACGGCGATGATCTCGGCGTGCCCGGTCGGGTCTTGCAGCCGCTCCTTCTGGTTGTGCGCGGCGGCGATCACCTGCCCGCGGTCCAGGTCCACGATGACGCACCCGACCGGCACCTCGTCTTCGGACTCCGCGACCGCGGCCTCCTCCATCGCCATCGCCATGTGCAGCAGGTGGAACGGGTTGGCCGGGTCGGTGAACGGCAGCAGGTCGAGCATGGGGCTATCCTAGGTGAACCGGCGGCGTGAGTTATATCAAATTTCAACCCCTGAGCCTGCAACTCTGCCTTTAATGGTTCGATAAACTCGGTGATATATTTATCTCTGATTTTCTTGGTTTCATTCAGTTTTTTAGCAATGAGGCTGTACATCTCGCGATTGGTAAACTTCATTACCAAATCTTCCATCTCCGATTTAATGGCATACAATCCCAGGCGGTGCGCCATTGGAGCATACAAATAAGCCACTTCTGATGATATACTTTTTTGATTGGCTTCATCAAATTTGCTCAAATTACGCATGGTTCTGAGTCG
>JANNQE010001281.1:0-2997 GCA_031441625.1 Planctomycetia bacterium | reverse complement strand
CCGCGGGTGGCGTGAGAAGTCACCTGACTCGTTACCCGCGGCCCTTGCGGGCCGGGTTCGCCCAGAACGGCGCAACCCGTTTGACAGCCGGCCGCCCATCGGAGATTCTACACCTATGAAACCGTCCGCCGCCATCGCCGCCCTGTCCGTCGCCGCGGTCGCCGTGCTGGTGGCAGTCGCCCAGGACGAGAAGAAGCCGGACGCCCCGCCGACCACGTCGGTGGTCATCGCCCCGGTGCCGCCGCAGCCGAAGGTGGACTACAAGGTGACGCAGGAGAAGAAGGCGTTCGCCGAGAAGTTCACCGAGAAACTGCGGGTGCCGCTGAAGCGAAAGAAGGGGAAGCCGCAGGAGTTCAGCGAGCAGGAGGTGACGGTCACGTTCGAGATGGTGTACGTGCCCGGCGGCACGGTCGAGATGGGCAGCCCGGACGCCGAGCAGGGGCGGGCGGCGAACGAGGGGCCGGTGAACAAGGTGGCGGTGCGGGACTTCTGGCTGGCCAAGTACGAGACGACGTGGGACCTGTTCGACGTGTGGTACCGCAACGCCGGCCTGCCCAAGCGGGACGAGGCGGTGGGCGTGTTCGAGGCCGAGAACCCCGGCAAGGATCTGGTGGCCGACGCCATCACCCGCCCGACCAACCCGTACGTGGACGACACCTACGGGCACGAGCGGGAGGGCAAGCCGGCCATCTGCATGAGCCACCACAGCGCGATGGTGTTCTGTCATTGGCTGCGGCTGAAGACGGGCAAGCCGTACCGCCTGCCGACCGAAGCCGAGTGGGAGTTCGCCGCCCACGCCGGGCAGAAGGGGGCCTACGGGTTCGACGCGACCAAGCAGAAGCTGGAGGACGTGGCCTGGTTCAAGGCGAACAGCAAGACGGAAGACATGCCCGACGGCACCACCCACAAGCCGGGGGACAAGAAGGCGAACGCCCTCGGCCTGTTCGACATGCACGGGAACGTGGCCGAGTGGACGCTCGATTTGTTCGACGCCAAGCTGTACGCGGCCCGTGCCAAAGACCCGCTCAAGGCGCTCGCCTTCACCCACCCGAAAGAGGTGAAGTGGGGCCACGTGGTGAAAGGCGGGTCGTGGGCGGACGCGGCCGACGACTGCCGACTGGCCCGCCGGCTGGTGTCCGACACCGACTGGATGGACAAGGACCCGAACCGCCCGCGGAGCATCTGGTGGCTGACCGAGAAGGACACCATCGGCTTCCGCATCGCCCTGCCGGCCGACGAGTATCCCGAGTTGCAAGGCCTGAAACCGGCCGTCGTGAAGGCCGGGTTGTAAACCACATAGGGTGGGCCGCTCTCGCCGAGAGCGGCTCGAAACCGGCTCTCGGCGAGAGCCGGCCACCCTAAGTGTCCGCACTCGTTTCCCTCCCCCCGAAGAGGTCTCTCCCGATGGCCACAACCAACCGCCGCGACGCACTCAAGACCGGAGCGGCGCTCGCCGCCACCGCCGCCGCCAGCTCCTTCTTCCCGGCCTACGCCGCCGCCACCGACAAGCTGAAGCTCGGGGTGATCGGGTGCGGCGGGCGGGGCACCGGGGCGGTCGAGGACAACTTCAAGGCCGGGCCGAACACCGTCCTGTGGGCGGCCGGCGACGTGTTCGAGAAGAAGGCGAAAGGACTGGTGGCGAACAGCACCCGCGTGGCCAAGGACCGCGTCGACTGCACCGACCGCGTGTTCGCCGGCTTGGAAGCCGCCCAGAACGTGATCAACAGCGGGTGCGACCTGATCATCCTGGCCACCTCGCCCGGCTTCCGCCCGTTCCACCTGGAAGCCATCGTGGCGAAGGCGGCCGAGAGCAAGAAGAAGATCCACATCTTCTGCGAGAAGCCGGTGGCGGTGGACGGGGCGGGCGTGCAGATGGTGCTGAAGGTGGCCGAGGAGGCGAAGAAGCTGGGCATCAGCGTGGCGGCCGGCACCCAGCGGCGGCACCAGGCCGGGTACATCGAGACGGTCAAGCAGATCCAGGACGGCAAGATCGGCGAGGTGGTGGCCACCCGCTGCTCGTGGAACGGGGGCGAGCCGTGGTTCCGCGCCCGCGTGCCGGGCATGAGCGACGTGGAGTACCAGATCCACAACTGGTACCACTTCCTGTGGCTGTGCGGCGACCACATCACCGAACAGCACGTGCACAACCTGGACGTCATCAACTGGGTGATGAAGGGGCACCCGGTGCGGGCCATCGGGCAGGGCGGGCGGATCGGCCGCAAGGACGGCGAGCCGGGCGACGTGGGCAACATCTACGACCTGTTCAACATCGAGTACGAGTACGCCGGCGGGGTGCCCATGTACTCGTACTGCTCGCACGTGCCCGGCACCACGCACGACGTGTCCGAGACGGTGTACGGGAGCAAGGGGGTGAGCAAGGTGAACGCCTACCAGATCAACAAGGAGAAGGTGTTCGGCAAGGACCCGATCAACCCGTACGTGCAGGAGCACATCGACCTGCTCAAGACCATCGCCGACGACAAGCCGGTGGACGAGCTGACCGGCGTGGCCGAGAGCACCCTCACCGCCATCATGGGCCGCATGGCCGTGTACTCCGGCAAGCCGGTCACGTGGAAGCAGGCCCTGGAGAGCAAGTCCACCATGCCCGAGGGGCTGAAGCTGAACGCCAAGCTGGAAGTGCCGCCCGTCCCACGGCCGGGGGCGTGAGCCAGTAGTGGCCAGCGGTCAGTGGCCAGACAGATGAAGCCGCGGAGCGGCGACCGATGTGAGCCAGGGGTGAAGTGAGCCGCAGGCGAACGGAACCCCTGGAAACGCAATCGAAAATGGGACAAGCCCCGGAGGGGCGACAGATGCGGTGTCTGTCACCCCTCCGGGGCTTGTTCGTTGTCTCCCACATTTCCAGGGGTTTCGTCGCTCGCCGTCGGCTCGCCGACTTCACCCCTGGCTAACAACGGTCGCCGCTCCCCGGCGGCATGGCAGATCTCCTTGCACCCCCGCCATTGCGGTCGCGGCGCGGGCATTTCGGCCCGCGCCGCC
>JANNQE010001280.1:0-3261 GCA_031441625.1 Planctomycetia bacterium | reverse complement strand
CTTGCCGCTGACCGGGCTGACCCACACCAGCCCGACGTTGCTGGTCGCCGACGGGTGCGCGAACAGCGTCTTCGCGGACAGTTTCGTCCAGGCGACGATCTCCTTGTCGGTGGGGTTCGCGACCACCGACGGCGTGTCGCCGTTCCGCCACGCCGTCAGCCCCGCCTTGCCGTTCACGTCCTTCACCGCCTCGGCCAACAGGGTCGGCCCGGTGCGGGTGTCGATCAGCCACCACACGTGCTTGTTCCCGTGGGCGTCGGCGTGCGGGTTGCCCGCGAGCAGGTCGGGCACGAGGTCGGCCGTCGCGTTCCACACCCGCTTCGCCCCGCCCACCTCGGCGATCTCCAGTTCGGTGAGCGTGGTGTCGGCCCCGTAGTTCTTCAGAGGGGTGATGGACAGGAACACCACTTCGCCTTCCTTCACGTCCACTTCCTTCCCGCCGTCGAACGCCTTCTCCCCGCAGTCGGCGATCTCGCCCGTCGAAAGAACGTTCCTCGCCTTCACGAACGCGGCCTGCACCTGCTGGGCGGACTTCACCTGTTCGCCCCGCGCCGCCGCCAGCGCGGCGTCGAGCTTGGCCAGCTTCTCCTGATACGGCTTCACCGACTGCGCCCACTCGGCCGGGGAAACGAGCGGCACCAAGTCCCGCGGCTGCTGGGTGTGTTCGCACCCTGGGAACGGGAAGCGGGTGCTGTCGAGGATGCCGTACAGGGCGTAGTAGTCGCGGGCGGAGATGGCGTCGTACTTGTGGTCGTGGCAGCGGGCGCACCCGACCGTGAGGCCGAGGAGCGCCTTGCCGAGCGTGTCGATGCCGTCCTCGTGGGTCAGGTGCATCGACTTGGTGATGTCGAAGTCGAAGCGCCGGGCGGACGCCAGGAAGCCGGTGGCGACCACGCGGGAAGCGTACTTCTCCGCCGGCCCAGTGGCCGCGATCAGGTCGCCGGCGATCTGCTCCCGCACGAACTCGTCGTAGGGCTGGTCGCGGTTGACGGCGTCGTTCACCCAGTTGCGGTACCGCCAAGCGTGTGGCACCGGGTGGTCGCTCGTCTCGCCGGCTGTGTCGGCGTACCGCACCAAATCCAGCCAGTGCCGGCCCCACCGCTCGCCGTAGTGCGGACTGGCCAGCAGCCGCTCCACCACCTTCTCGTAGGCGTCCTTCGACTCGTCCTTCAGGAAGGCGTCCACCTCGTCGGGCGTCGGCGGCAGGCCGGTCAGGTCGAACGTCACGCGCCGCAGCAGCGTCCGCTTGTCCGCCGGTTTCGAGAGTGACAACCCTTTGTCAGTCAACCTCGCGGCGACGAACGCATCGACCGGGTTGGCGTGTTCGCCCTTCGGCACGGGCGGGGCTTTGACGGGTTGGAAAGCCCACCACTTCTTCGCGTCCGCCGCGGTCATGCCACCGAGCTTCGCCGGCCCGCCGTCGCGGGGGTCGGCCGTACCGTCGGCGATCCACTTCGCCAGTGCGGCCACTTCCGCGTCGCTCAGCTTCTTGTCGGGCGGCATCTGCTTGAACCCGCCCTTGCCGCGCACCGCCTTCATCAGCGGGCTGTCGTCCGGCTTGCCCGGAGTGATCGCCGCCCCGCTCTCACCACCCGTCTGCCACCCGGCCTTGCTGTCCAGGCGCAGCCCGCCCTTCTGCTTCTTGTCGCCGTGGCAGCCGACGCACCGTTCCAGCAGCAGCGGGCGCACCTGCTTCTCGAAGTGGTCGTCCGCGCGAGTGGCGACGGCGCACAGGAGCAGGCCGGTGACGGCGAGGGGCAGGCGCATGGGACGGCACCGTTGGAGAGGGAGAGACTTGCCGGCGGGCGGGTGTCATAGGCCGGCCGTGCGGGAGAGTCCGTTCGACGGGTCTGATTCTACCTGACGGGGTTTCGCCCGGCGAAGGGGAACCCGGCCGGCGTTACGCGGGGTCGCGTCGGGGATGTGAAGGAAATGAAGGCGGGCACCCGTTGGGGTGCCCGGCAGGGGAATGAGGCTACTTCTTCTCAGGGGGGTGGGGCTTCAGCCCTTGTTTCATCGGAGCGGCGTCCCCTTCCGGCTCCGGCTTGGCCCCAATCGCTTTGAACGCCGTCAGAATCGCCTCCTTCTCCAACTTTGCCAGCGGGCTGTTGACTACAAACCGCGGCTTCAACAGTTGGTCGTACACCAACGTGGCGTGCCGCGCGTCGCCGAGTTGTACGATGGCGCTGATGGTGCTTCGGCGAACGGCCCAGTCGGCATTGTCGAGTTGCGGGGCGAGCAATTCGACATGTTTGTTATTCCCGATCTGCCCCAGTAAATCAATCGCGGAGTACTGGGTCATGTCCGAGATCATCGCTTTCTTGAGAGCAGGTTCCTGAACCTGGGTGGCCTGCACATGACTCGGGCGTTAAGTGGCACAGGCTGGGGCGAGTTCGGCTTGTTGTCGTTGATACATGTTGAGTGTTAATATCATGCTCCGCATGTACACATTGCTCCGCGAGATCCACGCCCGCCCTTCGTACTCCCGCGCCAGCAATCGACTGCCCCGCAGCCATGAAAAGTACCGCTCCACCAGCCAACGCTTGGGTTGCGGGATGAACACCTTCTGCCCCGCCAACTTGGACACAATGACCAGTCGGTATCGCGCGCCCGCGGCCGTCATGTACTCCTGGAACTTCTCCCGGTGGTATGCCGAATCGGCCAACACGGTGGCCAACCGCCGGTTCCCCTCGACCGCCCGCAGCACCCCCTCGGCCCCCTTCCCGTCGCTCACCGCCGCCGACGTGACCGCCACGGCGAACACCAACCCGAGCGCGTCCACCTGCACGTGCCGCTTCCGCCCCTTCACCCTCTTCCCCCCGTCGAACCCTGCGTCGGGCACCGTTTCGGCCGATTTGACCGTCTGCGAGTCGATGCTCAGGAGGGACGGATCGGGGTCTCGGCCGTCGCCCACCCGCACCCGCGCGGCCAGCACCCGCTGCACCCGCTCCCACGTGCCCCGGCGGGCGAACGTCTCGTGCCAGTTGTACACCGTCTTCCACGGGATGGCGAAGTCCTTGGGCCGCATCTTCCACTGGCAGCCGGTCGTGTTCCGGTACAACATGGCGTTGATGGCGTGCCGCAAGTTGGTCGTGATGGGCGCGCCGGACGTGTCCGGCGGGGGGGGTGCAATCGCCCTGATCCTGCGAACTCCAGCATGATTCCGGTGTTGGCGTGGTGAACGGTGCATGAACTTGGGCGTTGGCGCACAGGACTTGTCGCTGGACGCGGATTTCCGCAAACCCGTGGTACACCCGCCGC
>JANNQE010001279.1:0-13183 GCA_031441625.1 Planctomycetia bacterium | reverse complement strand
GTTATCGCCCCCTCGACGCCCGCGACCTAAACCCCCCCTTCACCCCCGGTGCCCTCCGTGGCGGCAGTCACGTTCACGTCTGGCACCCCCGCGGCGACTGGCTCAGCTTCACCTACGACGACGACATTGTGCGTGACCCGCAGCAGCGGAACATCGGCGTGGCCGTCCCACAACCCGTGAGCGTTCCTTCCACGCACCCGCACAACCACGACGGAGATTCCTTCAGCGTGCTGGTGACGCGAACCGTGGCGAACCCGCGAGACGGCACCGACGACATCAGCCGGGCGTGCGAAGAGGCGTGGATCGGCAACACGCGAATGCTGGCGTTTCAGGGCACGGTGAACGTAAACGGGCAGGCGGTGCCGGAAGTGTTCGTGGCCGAGTTGCCGGACGACCTGACCATGCCCGGTGACGGCCCGCTCGAAGGTACAACCACCACCCGCCCGCACCCGCCGAAGGGCGTGACCCAACGGCGACTGACGTTCGGCGGCATCGGCGGCCCGCGGCACTGGCTCCGCAGTTCCCCCGACGGCAGTCGCATCGGATTCCTTCGCCCCGACACGGCCGGCGTGGTGCAACTCTGGAGTGTGTCGCTCACCGGACAGTCCGAGCCAGTGACAACCGGTTGTCAGTCGGTCGAGTCGTGCTTCACCTGGCACCCGGACGGCGGGCGGGTGGCGTGCGTCATCGGCGGGCGGGTGTGTCTGGTGGACGCGACCACCGGAGTAGTGCAACCGCTGACCGAACCGAGCGACCACCCGCCGCGCCCGGAAGCGTGCGTCGTCAGCCCGGACGGGACGCGGGTGGCGTTCGTGCGGCACCGGGATGGCGTCAACCAGATTTGCGTGGCGGATGTCGGTTGAACAGTTCGCTCGCCCGCCGTACACCTCCCCCACCACCCACGGAACGCGCGCATGACTTCCCCCCGGCGGACCAAGATCGTCGCCACCCTGGGGCCGGCCACGGATTCACCCGCGATGCTCGACGCCATCCTGCGGGCGGGGGTGGACGTGGCCCGCGTCAACTTCTCGCACGGCACGGCCGACGAACACCGCGAGCGGGTGGCGCGGTTTCGTGAAGCCGCCAAGCGGGTGGGCAAGTTCGCCGCGGTGCTGGCCGACCTGCCGGGGCCGAAGCTGCGGGTGAAGATTGCGGTCGAGCGGGTGTTGAATAACGGCGACACGCTGTCATTCAGCCTGAGTTCGCAGCCCGTTCACGCCGACGATCTCGTTTTGACGGAACCGGAGGTACTCGCCGACGTGCGGCCCGGTCAGCGGATGTTGCTCGACGACGGCCGGTTGCAACTCGATGCGGTCGGCATCGACGGCGGGCGGCTGATCGCCCGCGTGGTCGTGGGCGGCACGCTCAAACCGAACAAAGGGCTGAACCTGCCCGACACCCCGCTGACGATTGCCACCGTCACCGAGCGGGACCGCAACGCGCTCGTCGTCGCGGCCGAAGTGGGCGTCGATTGGGTGGCGGTGTCGTTCGTCCGCGGGCCGGAGGCGGCGGCCGAGGTGCGGGCGGCGATGGCGGCGGTGGGCATGAAGCAGCCGATCATTGCGAAGGTGGAACGGCCGGAAGCGGTAAGCCGGGCGGCGGCCATCGTCCACGCCTTCGACGGGGTGATGGTGGCCCGCGGCGACCTGGGCGTCGAAATCCCGCTGGAGAAGGTGCCGGCCGTTCAGAAGATGCTCATCGCCGAGTGCCGGGCGGCGGGCAAGCCCGTGATCACCGCCACCGACATGCTCGACTCGATGCGCGAAAACCCGCGGCCGACGCGGGCCGAGGCGAGCGACGTGGCCAACGCCATCTACGACGGCACCGATGCCGTGATGCTGTCGGGCGAAACGGCGGTGGGGAAGTACCCGGTCGAGGCGGTGAACTGCATGGCCCGCATCGCGGCGGAAGCGGAATCGCACTTGCAGGAGTCGGGCATCGAGAGCGGGCTGGACTTCATCCGCCCGGATCGCGGGGTCGACGACCCGATGGCGGCGGCCGCGTGTTCACTGGCGGAAGAAGTGGGGGCGGCGGCCATCGTGATTCCCACCCTCTCCGGACGGTCGGCCCGGCTGGTGGTGCGGCACCGCCCGTGGGCGCGGGTGGTGGCCGTCGCCCCGACCGACGCCGTACTGCAAGGGCTGGCACTCGACTGGGGCGTGATGCCGGTGAAGATGACCCAGGCCGGGGCCGGCGGCGACCGCATGGCGACGGCGGTGCGCGATGCGTTCCTCGCGGGCACCGTGACGGCCGGCGAGCGGGTGGTGATCCTTGCCGGACACCCGATTGAAGGCGGGCCGCTCTACCCGACCGTGCGGCTGGTCGGCGTCGGGGTGAACGGCGAGTCGGTCGAACCGTGAATCTGATCGGAGGGGAGTTGTGGGCGAACCGAGCGAGCAGGCCGCGGCCGACGCCACCCGCCGGTGGGTGGCGGGTGTGGTGGTCGAACTCAACCTGTGCCCGTTCGCCCGGCGGGTGAACGACGCCGGGCGGGTGCGGTACGCCGTCACCGCCGCGGCGGACGCCGAGGCTTTATTGTCAGCGCTCGGCGAGGAGCTGCGGTCGCTCGTCGGGGCACCGCGGGCGGAGGTCGAGACGACCCTGTTGATCCACCCCCGCGCGCTCCGGGACTTCAGCGAGTACAACGACTTCCTGCCCGAAGCCGACCAGCTCGTCCACCGCCTCGGCCTCCGCGGGGTCATCCAGGTGGCGAGTTTCCACCCGGAGTATCGCTTCGCGGGCACGCCCACAGACGCGGCGGAGAACTACACGAACCGCTCCCCGCACCCGATGCTCCACCTGCTCCGGGAGGAGAGCATTACCGAAGTGGCGGGCGACCCGGACGCCCTGGCCGCGATCCCGAAACGGAACATCGACGCGCTCCGCGACCTGGGGCGTGCGGAGATGATCGCCCGGCTTCGCGCGGCGACCCACCCGGCCGACTGACGACATCAATCCGATGGCCACCCTACGAGACGCCAAATGCCCGCCCCCTTCCAGATGGTCGTCGCCCCGCACACGCCGTTCCACGCCGACGGTTCGCTCAACCTCGACCTGATCGCGCAGCAGTCGGCCTTGTTCGCCCGCAACGGCATCGACGGCGTGTTCGCGTGCGGCACCACCGGCGAAGGCCCGCACATGACCACGGCCGAGCGGATGGCGGTGGCCGAGAAGTGGGCGGAGGTGAAAGGCGGGTTGCGGCTGATCGTTCACGTCGGGCACAGTTGCCAACGCGACGTGATCGACCTGGCCGCACACGCCAAGAGCGTCGGTGCGTCGGCAGTCGCGGCGCTCGCCCCGCACTTCCTCAAACCGACAACGCCGGAAGAGTTGGTCGAGTTCTTCCGCCCGGTCGCCGCGGCCTGTGCCCCGCTGCCGTTCCTCTACTACGACATCCCAAGCGTCACGGGGGTGCGGGCGTCGGCGGCGCGGTTCCTGGAGCTGGCGGATGGTGTCATCCCGAACGTCGGCGGGGTGAAGTTCACGAACATCGACGCCATCACGTTGCAAGAGTGCGTGACGGCCGGCGGCGGGCGGTTCGAGGTGTTCTTCGGAGTGGACGAGATGCTGCTGGCGGCGCTGAGTGTGGGCGTGCGGCGGGCGGTCGGCAGCACGTACAACTTCACCTCGCAACTGCACCGCAAGGTCGTCGCCGCGTTCGACGCCGGAGCGCAGGAGGAAGCGCGGAAATTGCAACGCGAGAGCGTGCGGGTGGTGCGGGTGCTGGAGAAGTACGGCGGGCCGGTCGTCGCGGGGAAGTCGGCGATGAAGCTGTACGGCCTCGACCTCGGCCCGGTGCGGTCGCCGCTCACGCCTCTGACGACTGAGCAGGAGAAGGGGTTGCTCGCGGAGTTGACGGCGCTGGGCGTGTTGAATCCGACGGGGTGAACCGGCGGCGTCAGCCGCCTGGGTGCGAACCACCCGCGGGTTCACACCCGCGGTTCACCATTTCGTACCCCGCCAGCACCATCGCCCGCACCGGAGCCGCTCGCTTCGTCAATTCACGCTGGGCGGTCACGTACTCTTCGCGGCCGTCCTTCGTCTCGACGCGGATCGGGCTGAACCCGTACTCGCTCAGGTCATACGGACTGGCCCGCATGTCGAGTTCCCGCGCCGCGGCGGCCAACTCGAACGCCTCCGCGATCACCGCGCTCGGCACCCACGGGGCCAGCTTGTACGCGAACTTGTACAGGTCCATCGTCACATGTACGCAGCCGGGCTGATCGTGGTCGGTGGTCATCGGCCGGTCGAGCTGCACGCGGTTGCGGGGGACGGCGGCGGGGGTGAAGAAGCGGAAGGCGTCGTAGTGCGAGCACCGCAGCGGCATCGACTCGACGACGGGTTCGGCCGCAATCCGCAGCGGAACGCGGGAGTGCCTGATGTCGTCGGTGCGGTACACCATCGCCCACTCGTGCAGGCCGAAGCAGCCGAACTGCGGCTCGCGGTCGCCGACCATTTGTAAATAGTCGATGGCCCAGGTCAGGTACGGCCGCCGCTTCTGGGGGAACGACTCCGCGGGCAGCACGATGCCGCCGGCGCACGCGCGGAACAGGTGCGGCCAGTCCGTATCCGCGAGTGTGGCCCCTTCGAGGACCACGCCGACGCCCGGACTCCACCGCAGCAGGTGCGCCGCACGGAACGAGTAATACTCGAACAGGAAGTCGTAGACGGGATGCTTTCGGCCGGCGCGGGCGACGCGATCCGCCGCCAGCGGCCCGACACGCGCGCGGTGGGCGGCACGGCGGGCGCGCCATTCCTCCCCGCTCGCACGGCTCGCGGCGAAGATCATATCGCCTCCACCTCCACCAGGTTGTCGAAGAACGTCGCCCCGCCGCCCTGGTCGGTCAGCTTGGTGCTCGTGACGGTGTTCACGTTCACCCCGTCCGGCGTGTAGCGGTTCCACCAGATGCCGAACGACACCACCACGCCCGGTTGCACCGTGTCGCCCACCACCGCCTTCGCCAGCAGGCTGCCGCGGTCGTTCCGCACCCGCACCGTCTGCCCGTCGGTGATGTTCCGCCGGTTCGCATCCGCCGGGTTCATCTCCACCCGCGGTTCGCCCGCCCGCTTCCGTAGCGTGTCCACGTTCACGAACGTGCTGTTCAGGAAGCTCGGCGTCGGCGGGGTGATGAGCTGGAGCGGGTACTTCGCAGCCAGTTCGGGCTGCGTCTGCGGGTCTTCGTGCGGCGGGATGTAGTGCGGCAGCGGGTCGCGGCCGGCGGCCAACTCGCGGGGCGAATACAACTCGCACTTGCCGCTCGGCGTGGGGAAGTGGCCGGACGCGAACGGCGCCCAGTCGGTCGGCACGTTCAACCGCACCGGGCCGTTCGCCATCAGGTGGTCGAAGGTGATGTGGCCGAAGGCGGGTGAAGTGTCCGTGACGGTGGCGCGTGTGCCCCCCCACCCGATGGAACCTTCGGTTCCATCGACCTCCCCCACAAGGGGGGAGGTGGGGCTGGTTGACCTCTGCGCTTCCGTCACTCCGGCGGAAACCCACCCACCCCCACCTCCCCCTTTGTGGGGTAGTTCGGTTCGGTGCGCAGCAACCGAACCGGGTGGGGGGTCATTCCGTGCCCCCTCGAACGCCCGCCGCGCCAACTCCTCATCGCTCATCCCGAACAGTTCGTCCTCGAAGCCCATCGCCGCCGCCAGCAGGCGGAACACTTGCGTGTTCGGCTTGCTCTCGCCGAGCGGGGCGATGGCGGCGCGGTTCACCTGCACGTACAGGTGGCCGTAGCTGTTGTGGATGTCGAAGTGCTCGAGTTGCGTGGTCGCGGGCAGCACGATGTCGGCGTAGTCGGCCGTGTCGGTCTGAAACTGGTCGTGGACGACGGTGAACAGGTCTTCGCGCATCAGCCCCTTCAGCACGCGGCTCTGGTCCGGGCAGACGGCGGCGGGGTTCGAGTTGTACACGTACAGCGCCTGCACCGGGGGGCCGGGCAGTTCGCCGTTAAGCGCCTCGGCCAGTTGCGTCATGTTGACGGTGCGGGTGCCAGGCGGGATCAGGTCCGGGCGCATCAAATAGGCGTCGTCGAACGGGTAGAGCTTGCTCGTGCTGAGCATCGCCCCGCCGCCGGGATGCCGCCAGTCGCCGGTGATTGCGGGCAGGCAGGCAACGGTTCGCACGGCCATCGCCCCGCCGCCGTGCCGCTGCATCCCGTAGTTCAGCCGGATGAACGCCGGCCCCCCGAAGGATGTGGAAGCGGTGCCGAGTTCGCGGGCGAACTGCTCGATGGTGTCCACCTGCAGCCCGGTGATGCGGGCCACCTTGTCCGGGTGGTACTCGTTCATCACCCGACCCTTCAATTCTTCACCACCCAGGCAGAAGCGGTCGATAAAGTCCTGATCCTGCAACCCGTCGCAGAACAGCACGTGCATGACGCCCAGCGCGAGCGCCGCGTCGGTGCCCGGCCGCACCGGGATCCACCAGTCGGAGGCCGCGGCCGTCTTGCTCCGGTGCGGGTCGATGGTGACGATCTTCGCCCCAGCTTTCCGCGCCCGGAGCATGATCGCCCACAGGTGCACGTTCGTGACTTGAGTGTTCGACCCCCAATTGACGATGTACCGGGAGCGGGTGACGGTTTCGGGGTCGACGACCGCCCGCGTGCCCAGGGTGATGTCACACCCGACCGCGCCGGCGGTGGCGCAGATGGTGCGGTCGAGCAGGCTGGCCCCGAGGCGGTGGAAGAAGCGCCGGTCCAGGCTGGCGTACTGGAGCTTGCCCATCGTGCCGGCGTAGCTGTAGGGTAAAATGGCTTGTGGGCCGTGCGGCCCCGCGCTGATCGCCTTGAACCGCTCGGCGATGGTGCGGACGGCGGCGTCCCAACTGATCGGCTCGAACCGGCCTTCCCCCTTGCGGCCGACCCGCCGGAGCGGGGTGGTCAGTCGGCCGGGGTGGTAGACCCGTTCGAGGTAGTTGGCGACCTTCTGACACAGGTAGCCGTCGGTGAACGGGTGGTCGGCGTCGCCCCGCATCCGCACGGCCCGCCCGGACGTAGTCTCCACTGACACCACCCACCCGCAGGTGTCGGGGCAGTCGTGCGGGCAGACGCCCCGCACGTCCACGGTCGGCAACGGGTGTGTCATGGCGGCTCCGCGGAACAGTTGTGGGGAAAAACGACGCGCGTGAGAAATTATCAGAAATCGGCGGACTAGGCGCTTGCGAATCGCCGAAGCCCCAATCAATATTACCCTTCGGCGTGGGCCCCTCGCCCCCCACCTGCCGCCCGAGCATCCGGATATGCCCGTACCCGCCTGCACTTCCGATTTCCTCGACCTGGTTCGCAAGAGCGGGCTGGTGCCCGCCGACCGCCTCGCGCCGGTCCTCCGCAAGTTCCCCGACCCGGACGACACGCCCGTCCGCCAACTGGCCGACGAACTCATCCGCGCCGGCCTGCTCACCTTCTTCCAGGCGAAGCAGATCCAGCAGGGGCGGTACAAGCGGTTCCAGATCGCCAGTAAGTATCGGCTGCTGGAGCTGCTCGGCGTCGGCGGCATGGGGGCGGTGTACTTGTGCGAGCACGAGTACATGAAGCGGCTGGTGGCGGTGAAGGTGCTGCCGGTGGACAAGATCGCGTCCGACCCGACGGCCCTGGAGCGGTTCTACCGCGAGGCCCGCGCGGTGGCGGCGCTGAGCCACCCGAACGTGGTGCAGGCGTTCGACATCGACAAGTTCGAGACGGTCCACTTCCTGGTGATGGAGTACGTGGACGGGAACAGCCTGCAAGACATCATCGCCGGGTACGCCGGGCGGCGGCAGTTCTTCGACCCGGTGCGGGCGGCCCACTACATCACGCAGGCGGCGGCCGGGTTGCGGCACGCCGGCGCGGTCGGCCTCATCCACCGCGACATCAAGCCGGGCAACCTGCTCCTCGACCGCGGCGGGCTGGTGAAGGTGCTCGACCTGGGGCTGGCCCGCTTCTTCGACCACCGGCACGACGGCCTGACCGAGCGGTTCGACGACAAGTGCGTCCTCGGCACGGCCGACAACCTGGCCCCCGAACAGGTGACGAACGACAACCCCGTGGACGTGCGGGCCGACGTGTACGGGCTGGGCGGCACGCTGTACTACCTGCTCACCGGCTCGTCGCCGTTCCCCGACGGCACCGTCGCCCAGAAGCTCATCGCCGCCCAGACGCAGAAGCCGAAGCCGATCACCACCTTCCGCCCGGACGTGCCCCCCGCCCTGAGCGCGGTGGTGGACAAGATGATGGCGAAGAACCCGGCCGACCGCTACCAGACGATGGGCGAGGTGGCCGACGCACTCGCCCCGTGGACGGCCGCCCACGTCGGCCGGCCGGCCGAAGCCGAGATGCCGGTGCTGTCGCCGGCCGTGCTGGAGCGGATGACCACCAACCCGCTGCCCGGCCGAATGGCCGGCGGGTCGTCCGTTCACATCGCCCTGGCGGGTGGGTCGAGTTCGGCCGTGCGGGTGTCGCCGGTCGAGCCGGCCCAGGCGGGCGTGCCCACCCGCCGCCCGTCCGACACCGCCCGCATCCGCCCGTCGTCGTCGGGCGTGCGGACGTTCCCCCACCCGGTCGGCGCGTCGCACCCGTCCGTCCCGTCGCTGTCCAGTGTCCCCTCCCCATCGACCCGCCGCTCGCCCGCCGCCATCCCCACCCCCCCGGCCCCGGTCGTCCGCCCCCGCGGGTACGTCGTCGCCCTGCTGTTCGCCGTCGGCGGGGTGTCCTTCCTGCTCGCCGCCGTGGTGCTGTACCTGCTCGCGATGGTGTTGGTGAAGTGACCCCGACACGTGAGCAAAGGGCGAGACCAGTACGACCGCCGAGGCTGCTCCAGTGGATGTTACCGCGTTCATCCGCAATTACACGGCCGTTGACGAGGCACAAATCCGCTTCGACTGGAATGGCCGACACGCCGAAGGGTTCGTCGACTCCAACATGCGGTTCCGCCAACTGGTGCGGGAGGCGGTGCTCGCCGACGTGCCCTCCACCGCACTCGAATTGATCCGCGATCTGTTTCGGGCCGAGACGCAGTTCTCACGGGAGGCGTGGTGCATCGAGTCCGGCGTCAACGTCTTGGCCGAGGCACTGCTGCGACGTGGTGGTGTGGTGTACCTCGATGACTTTTTGGACGGCAAGTTTCAGAGCTTCGACGCCTCGCTCGGAAGTGCCTTCGAGTACGACTTGCCCCTCGCACGTGCGATGCTCGCCGAGGTCCGCTCACGGCTGGCCGCCAGCCCCGATTCGCCCAAAGCTCGGCTGTGGCGTGGCGGCGAAGAATTGTTCGCGGGCTGGGTGGACGATTGCGAACGGCGGTAGGAATGCCCCCGACACGCCGCTCGCGATTTCGTCGGAGGCCCGCGAACTCCTCCGCTGGCAGCGGTTGGCTCTGGGCCTCGAATGAGGAGGGGGCAACGTGGCGCTCGTCCACCACCTTTACACCGGCCATTTCGTACCCGAGCAGGGGTATGTTCGCTTCCAGGGGCATCAGCCGGTCGTCACCCGCCCCATCAACATGGCCACCGTCGGGAGGCTCCTCAAGAGCTATTTGGGCGGCTCCGCGACTCCCGACGCGCTTCCGGAACAGTGGGCGATGTCGATTCTGCCGGACTACATTGTCTGCGACCGCAACGCCCCGCCGGAGGCGTTGCGGTTCGTCGCCGACTACGCCCAACAGCAGGGGGCAACGCTCCTCGATCTGGGGTCGTTCTCACTGGTCGCACCGGAGCAACTGCGTGAGTCCGGAGTGGAACGCCACGCCCAACCTGTGTAAGTGTCATTGGCAGGTAGTGGCCTCCGAAGGAATACTCATGATTGCTCGGTGACAGACGCCGTTCGGTTCGCCCGTCTCCGCCTGCCCTGCTTGTTGTCCCCCTCTCCTCCCCCGCCGGAAATCTCGTCCGCCGCCACATTGGTGTGCGCCCGCCGGTGTGTTCGATTTCCCCCCATCGGTCCGCGCCTTGCCCTATATTGACGGCAGCGCTGTCCCCGCTGTCACTTTCGCGCCGAGACCCCCGATGCCGGCCCCCGCGACGAACGAGGAGCTGTTCGCCCTGATCGCCAAGAGCGGGGTGCTTGAGGCCCCGCGGGTGAAGGCGTACCTGGACAAACTGACCGCCGGCGACGGCGTGCCGACCGACCCGGCCAAGCTCGGCGGCCTGATGGTGCGGGACGGCGTGCTCACCCACTTCCAGGCCGAGCAACTGCTGCAGGGGCGGTGGAAGCGGTTCAGCATCGGCAAGTACAAGGTGCTCGAGCGGATCGGCGTGGGCGGCATGGGGCAGGTGTTTTTGTGTGAACACAAGCTGATGAAGCGGAAGGTGGCGGTGAAGGTGCTGCCGGCGGCGAAGGCGAAGGACGAGGCGGCGCTCCAGCGGTTCTACCGCGAGGCGCGGGCGGTGGCGGCCGTGGACCACCCGAACATCGTGCGGGCCTACGACATCGACGACGACAACGACCTGCACTTCCTGGTCATGGAGTACGTGGACGGGGCGAACCTGCACGACCTCGTCCGCAAGGGCGGGCCGATGGCCCCGCTCCGGGCGTGCCACTACATCTACGGGGCCGCCGTCGGGCTGCAGCACGCGCACGAGATCGGCCTCATCCACCGCGACATCAAGCCGGCGAACATCCTGGTGGACCGCGGCGGGGTGGTGAAACTCCTGGACATGGGCCTGGCCCGCTTCTTCCACCCGGACGACGACGACCACCTGACGAAGAAGTTCGAGGAGAGTGTCCTCGGCACGGCCGACTACCTGGCCCCCGAGCAGGCGATGGACAGCAGCGGGGTGGACATCCGCGCCGACATCTACGGGCTGGGCGGCACCTTCTACTTCCTGCTCACCGGCCAGCCGCTGTTCCCGGACGGCACCGTCACCCAGAAGCTGCTCTGGCACCAGTCCAAGCGGCCGAAGCCGATCACCGACTACCGCCCGGACGTGCCCCCGCAACTGGTCGCCGTGGTCGACCGGATGCTGGCCAAAGACCCGAACGACCGCTTCACCACCCCGGCCGACCTGCTGGCCGTCCTCGCACCGTGGGTGCAGACGCCCATCCCCCCGCCGACCGCGGCCGAGATGCCGACCCTGTCGATGGCGGCCGGCGGCAAGCCGCCCGGCGGGTCGGGCGCGCCCACCGCCGTCGGCGCCTCCCGTGCACAGGCCGCGGCGTCGACCGGCGCGTCCACCACCCCGAACGGCCGACAGGTCCCCGCGCTGCCCCGCCTAGCGGCGTCGGTGCCCGACCCGGCGACGGTCCTCACCCCGCTCGCGCTCGCGGTCGCCGCTCCCGTCGCGGCCCCGTTGCCCGCGGCCGACCCGCCGGCGAACCCGTGGTCCGATTTGCAGACCGGCGAGACCATCCCGACCTCCCAGGACACCACCAAGAACCGCCGCGAGCGTGAACGGGAGCGGGGGCGGGAGAAGGACCGCGACCGCGACGACGACGCCCTGTCGCCCGGCCGGTCGGGGAAACGCAATCGTGACCGCGAGCGGGACCGCGACGACGAACCGCCGAAGAAGAAAGGCTCGGCCGTGCTGTGGGTGATCCTGGCTGCGGTCGGCGGGCTGGTGCTGGTCGGCGGGGCGGGCACGGCCGTCGCCGTCGTGATGTTCGGGCCGAAGGGGAACGCCGTCGCCACCACCGCCCCGGCGGACGAGCGGAGGGTGTGGTACGTGTCGAAGGCGGGCACCGGGCCGAACCCGGCGACCACCCGCACCACCCTGGCCGACGCCTTCCGCGGGCTGAAGTCGGGCGAGGACGTCGTCATCCTGGACGACAGCATCGAGACCGGCCCGGTCGCACTCAGCGGGGTGAAGGATGTCCGCATCTCCGCCGCCGCTGGAAAAACGGCCACGCTCGTGTACAAGCCGACCGAGAGCCGCAACATCGCCGCCGTCGTCCACGTGCGGGGGTGCGAGAACGTCACCCTGGCCGGGCTGCTGATCGACGTGGGCGGCCACCACGACATCGGCGTGCAGGTGTCGGGCAAGGCGAACGGCGTGAAGCTGGACGGGCTGACCGTGCGGAACGCCAAGAAGTACAGCGTCAACCTGCTGAACGTGACCGCCGAGCCGGGCCAACTGCTGACCGTGAGAGGCTGCCGGCTGCTGGTGAAGGGGGCGCAGGCGGGCGTGAACGTCGAAGGGCGGAGCGACCTGGACTGCCGTGGGGTGCGGATCTCCGACTGCCGGTTCGAGGGCACTGGCACGGGCAGCGGCGTCCGGGTGGAAGGGGCGACGGCCGACGTGGAGGTGCGGAACAACCGCCTGTTCAACTTCGACGCCGGCGTGCTGCTCGCCGCCGACCCGACCCCGCCGAGCGTGTGCAAAGTGACCGTCGAGCAGAACACGTTCCACTCGGCGAAGGTGGGCGTGAAGATCGACCAGCCCCCGGCCACCACCGCGCGGACGATTTCCATCGCACGCAACTACTTCGCCGGCGGGGTGGCTGCCACCGCCGCCGACGCGAAGGGGGTGAAGGCGACCGGCAACGGCCGCGACGCCGCCGCCCAGCCGGGCCTTTCTGGTGCCGAAGAGGTGACGGGCGCGAGCGTGCCCGCCCCGCCGCCCGACGCCGCCGACGACAAGTTCCTCCGCCCGACCGCCAAGCTGACGCTGAAGGGCGCGGGCGTCGGCGCGGAGTGAGTGCCGCGGGCCGAGCGGCACGATCGGAGTAGGTGCCGCCTGCCGGGCGGCACACTCAAGCCAAGCCTTCTCGCTCTCCAGTCGGTCAGGATCACCCGTGCCGCCCGGCAGGCGGCACCTACTCCAACACCTCACCCCAAGGGGATTCCGCGATGGCCAACGAGTTCATCAACCCGCCGGGGCTGAACCCGGCGAACGGGTTCAGTCACGTGGCCGTCGCCTCCGGCGGGCGGACGGTGTACGTGTCCGGGCAGGTGAGCGTGGACGCCACGGGTGCGGTGGTCGGCAAGGGCGACTTCCGCGCGCAGGTGGAGCGGACGTTCGCCAACCTGGGCACCGCCCTGGTCGCCGCCGGGGCGACGTTCGAGCACGTGGTGAAGGTGACGTACTTCGTGGTCGACCTGAAGGCGGAGCACGTGCCCGTCGTGCGGGAGGTGCGGGCGAAGCACCTGAGCGCCGCCCACCCGCCGGCCAGCTCGCTCGTCGGCGTGGCCGCCCTGGTGGTGCCCGATTGGATGATCGAGATCGAGTTGATCGCCGTCGTGCCGGGGTGACCGCAGTCTTCGCCCTGAAAGGGCG